>NZ_JAVJQP010000164.1:0-10585 GCF_040218875.1 Coleofasciculus sp. D1-CHI-01 | reverse complement strand
GATTAAATCGGGCGCAAGCTTTGCGCCCCTACAGTTTCTCTACGTAAGCAGTAAAGCGTTTAGGAAATTTCGTGTTGCCATGGCTGATAACCTTTCTGCAAAACCCGATATTTGTAGGGGCGGGTTTAGGAAATTTCATGTTGCCATTGCTGATAACTTTTAGGCAAAACCCGCCCTGACTAACTTTTAATTTTTGCCCAAAATTGCGGCATGACACAGCTAAAATTGTGGAATAGATTTGACGATTAAATCGGGCGCAAGCTTTGCGCCCCTCTCCCACGTCAGCCCTCACCCCCAGCCCCTCTCCCAAGCTTGGGAGAGGGGAGCAAGAGGCTGACAGGTGTAGGAGAAGGGGTTAGGGGATGAGGGGGAAAATGCCAAGCAGTAAAGCCAGACGCTTCAAAAGCACGTCTCTACACATTCCTCTGTTCCTCCGCCGGATTTCCTTATTAATCCAATAAATCGGGTTCTTGTTTAATCATCATCTCATAAAGGGGTTGAAAGCTAAACCAACCCAAAGAATGAGAACCCACTTGGCTATGGGTCAACTTTGCCGTATCTGGATTAATCAACTTAGGTTTACCCACCGCTTCCGCCATTAATTGCGCTTGACAGCATCTATCCATGGCGATAAACCACCAGGCGGCTTCATCGACTGAATGTCCCACCGTTAATAAACCATGATTACACAGAATAATCGCTTTCTTCTTGCCTAATCTTTCCGCCAGACGTTCACCTTCGTATGTATCCAAAACAACACCCGTATAGTCCTCAAACAGGGCATGATCCTCATAGAAGGCACAAGCATCCTGAGTGATGGGGTCAAGGGGACGTTTCAGCGTAGACCAACTTTTACCATAGAGAGAATGAGCATGGGCGGCGGCGATAACATCAGGTTGAGCCTGGTGAATTTGGGCGTGAATCGCAAAGGCGGCGGCGTTGACAGGTTTGTCCCCCTTGACAATTTCACCGTTATGATTAACTAATATCAAATCAGAAACCCGGATATGACCGAAGTACATGCCGAAGGGATTGACCCAGAAATGATCGGTGAATTCGGGGTCACGCACTGTGATATGTCCAGCAATTCCTTCATCAAACCCGTAGCGGGCAAATAGACGGAAGGCGGCGGCTAAGTGTTGTTGGCGGTGCAGGCGTTCCGCTTCTTTTGAGGTAAAGGTTGGCGGTTGGGGGAGTTGGGTTGATTTTGAGGTTTGAATGGCTAATTTGGGATCAATTGAAGAAACCATAGGTAGTTAGTAGATTCAGTCGGTAGATAAAAATAGATTTGACTATTTTATCAAGGTTTAACCTACATTTCCCGTGGGGGTGCACGCTCCGTGCGCCCTGATACTGAAGTAAAATGGCACTGATATCATGTTCGGTTAAATATCCCTGAATAAAAATTTCTGAAATGATGGCTTTTACAGTATTGCAATTAGGAGCAATTGTGAGGATATAATATGATTTGAGTGTTTATGGTTGGTGTTTTAACGTTTAGGGCGCTAAAGCGCAACTACAAGCGCAACGATAAGCGCAACTACGAATCGGTTTTATTCAAAAGTTACGGATAGTTCAACAGCCTCCTGTTCCGTTAAACCGAAATATTGGGCGCGAATGGTTTTTCCTGATTCTACGGGCATTAATGGGGTTATTGTTCCTAAGGATAATAAATCGCCTGGTTTCAGTCGCTTTCCTACGGATTGCAAATCATCTCGCAACCATAAAACTACGTCTAAGGGGTGTTCTAATAATGCATTACTTGTGCCTGTGGCTAATTCCTTTCCGGTTTCATCTAAAATCACTATTTGAATTTTACCTAACCGTTCTTGCCATTCTGGAGTAGCCGCCAGGGGAATGGGTTCGCCCACAATTCCTAAACGCGCCCCCACATTAATTGCTATTAGGTCAGCGGCGTCTAATTTTACCCCAGAGTCATAGACTAAATCCGGCAGTTCAATAAAGGGAATGACGGCATCTAAGGCGGCTAAAACCTCTTGGCGAGTTGTGGCGTCATTAATCGCATCACTTCCAACTCTGACGATTAAATCGCCTTCAAACAGGGGACGTGCGCCAAAATTGGCGGGGACAATTGACCCACTGGGTAGCAGCATTTGTTCTAAAAGAATCCCACGTAATGGATGAGAGACATTAAACCGTTCTTGCGCGGTTTTATTCGTAAGTCCGGCTTTATATCCGATACTTTGTCCTAAAATAGGAGTGAGTCTTTCTATGAAGCGATCGCGGATTTGTTCGGCTTCGGTTACGGTTAAGTCAGGTGGCGCAGTTTCCAGAGGAATACGGTTAATGTAATGGGTGACTAATGCGTCCAAAAAACGCGAATCCGGCGTGATGACGACATCAGCACAAGCCAATTCATCCTTGGTTTGGCAAGCCGTGCGTTTTGGGTTTTCTGTCGCCCGAACCGCAGCCATTCCGATAATTTGATTCCCTAACAAAATTGTTAGAATAGCAGATTTCCAATAGTGTTTAGTCATTAGTCATTGGTCATTGATTATTTGTTTGTTCCCTTATCTTCCTATCCTTTCACGGGAAGTCTATAACCCTAAGTCGGGGCGGGTTTATTTACATCTGGGTGCAAGCGAAAAGATAATAGTAAAACCCGCCCCTACACAATTTTTTAATCTCCTTCTGGTAATCTGATTTCCGCTAACACTTCTAACCCTGCCAAAAATTGCCGATCATTGCTAATATGAGGAAACTTTAACTGAGAATCGGGAACGCCGCGTTCTAATTGACGCTGACGCAAAATAGCAAAGCTACCCGGTGCTAATATTCGTAGGCGAGGTGCGGGGATATAATTATCAGGTCGCTTTACCGCATAAGACGTATTCGCGTCTTGCAGTTTACGGTCAAAACTAGCCAAGAAAGCTTGGGGATTGTCCAAACGTTGACCCGGCGCTAACTCAATATTGAGCAAATAATGGGCGGTGACAATACTCTCCGATAGCGTGAGACAAAAATCTTCTAACGGTAAACCAAATTCTTGTTGTAAGACTTGCATCACCTGAGTCGCCTGGTGTTCCGTTGTCTTCTCTGCTGTCGCCGACATGGTTCCCCCGCGACGATACCGAAACACAATTAAGGGCGTCTTATTGTAAAATCCCACAACTTCGATTACGTCGCCAATATCGTAGCGATAAAACCCACTATAATTGGTGGTTAAGAGGCGATACTTTTCCCCTACCTTAACCTCAGTCGCCAGGAGGGTTTTCGGATGTTCAGCGTCCCATTGATCTTCGGGAACAAATTCAAAGAAGCCGCTTTCTATTGCCAAAATACTCCCATCAGTATCTACATCCGGGTAGATACTAAATGTGGCTTCTGCTGAGGAATAAACCGCGCCAAATACAGGTGTATCCTCAAAATAATCTGGAAAGCGCTGAAAGTAAAAATCCGATGTACCGCCGCGTGCGGTGGCGACAAAGGATAAATCCGACCAAACTCGTTTCGGCGTTAAGCGTCCCTCTTGGTGTAAAATATCTCGTAGTTCCCGCGCCCGTTGGGGATAAGCTGACCATTGATCCTCTAATTGGGACCGAATCCCTGATTCTAAGTCCAGCCAATTGGCTATTGTCCCTTTTTCTAAATCCCGGATTAAATCTTCGGCGTAGGTTTCCAAATAACTTGCCGTCCGCAGCAGAAGCATGGGAAAATTAGCAATCATCCCCCGCATGGTGCGATCGCGTAGCGCAAAGAGTAAGCAAACATAATGGCGGGCTAGGCTATCCCCCGGTTTCAGGGTTTCAAAGGGATGGGCAAACAGTTGTTGGTAGAGAAACTTTCCCATCCGCAGCACACCCACACTGGCATAACCGTACCGAATCCCTCCTGGCGTCTGTCCCAGGGGTTGCACGGAGTTGGTAATCAATAGTTTACCAAACTGACGCTGGCGAGTTTTCAGCGCATCAGCCAAGAACCCCATACTGGTTAAATTCGCCCCTCTTAGGGAAGTCTGAAACCGCTTGGTAACAGGAATCAGCTTCTTTGAACCCGTGGAACCACTGGTGAGATTAAGATAGACAACGGGATCAGGGGTTAAGATATTCGACTCACCCTGGAAAATGCGTTCCGTGTAGGGTTCATAACTACTATAGGGCAGAACCGGGACGCGATCGCGAAATTGGTCGATGGTTCTAATCTCTCTCAACCCCCATTTCCGCCCTAGTTCGGTGTTACCATACCGTCGCAACAGCTTCAGCAGAAACCGTTCCTGTACCGCCTCCGTCTGATGCGTCTTGTTCACGAAATTGGCTTTAACCTGTCGGGTTAGCGTGGTTAACAGGGGCAGTATATAGTTTGACATGACATCCTCACACCAGTTGAATTTGAGCGGACATTGAGCGTTTCTGGCTAGCCAAATCAATTTTTGGCAATTTTTCCGGCAATTTATGGTATTTTTCTATACCGAACCCTTGTCCAGATTCCTATCCTTGTTTGCCAATGACCGATCACAAATTTGATTATTATTGTCACTTCTTGAATAAATTGTCAAGTTTTTCCATGTCCTCTCCGATATTGCCCCCATCTCTGATGTTTAATGCCAGTGGGGATATTGATTTGGATGGGGTGAGGGGGAGATGGGGAGATGGGGAAATTGGGGGAAAAAGAAAGTTCTACATTAGACTGCAACTCGGTATATCAACCCTTGCCAAGATGCGGTTTGTTTAGACTTTGTTTCCGTTTCTCCAATGTTCCCAACCTATGCTAGAGGTTGCAGTGCTTTACCTGACAATTGATAATCTTTTCTCAGGAGTTTGATATGCTAATGAACCCAACGATATCCTCTGTAGCGCGTGTCGATATATCTACCCTCACGCCAGACGCCTTTCGCCAACGCTATCAACAAACGGGTACACCTGTCGTGATTACCGGATTGCTGGAGAATGAACCAGACTGGACGCTGGATTATCTTTGTGCAAAAATTAGCGATCGCGAGTTTATGGTGCGGAACTACGAACGGGCTAATTATAACAGTGGAGAGGCTAAACATTCTCGTGTCGGTAGTGGCGTCGCCTTAGAAACCATGCGATTCTCAGACTATGCCGAACTTTTACGCCGTGGCGAAGTTCAAGAGAATGATCTTTATCTGGGGAAAGCACCCCTCAAGACTACCCCACTAACCCAAACTTCTACCTGGAAAACCTTAGGCGACAAACTCGGTTTGACTCAACCTGTCACCAATTTTAAAATGTACCTGGGTTCAGGAAGCCATCGCTCTGGATTGCATTACGATATCCTGGATAACACCTTGATTCAACTGCATGGCGTCAAAAAAATCATTTTGTTTCCTCCTTCTCAAACCTACAATCTTTATCCCTTTCCCATTCTCGGTCATTTACGTCATGGAATGAAGTTGCGTTGCTGTTTTAGTCAGGTGTCTTTAGATGATCCCGATTTTGACACATTTCCTAAATTAAAGCCAGCCCTAGAACATAAACAAGAGGTCATTATAGAACGCGGAGAAACACTTTATTTACCTGCTGGATGGTGGCATGATGTCAGCGGAATTGATAACACTATGATGTGTTCAGTCAATCGATTCTGGCGCATTTATCCGGCTAGACGCGCCTTGCTGAATTGGGAACGATGGCGGTCTATCCTGGGAGTTGTCTGTGCTATTCCTTATATAGGAAGCAATTTAATCACGGCTTTAGTTCAGCCTCATCCCCAATCAACAATTCGCCAAATCTTGTACAGAATTTAATCCGATGGTTCAAATTTCCACAAAAGGATTAACCCTAGCCGAGTTTTTAGCTATATAAGGTGCGTTACGCTGCGCTAACACACCCTACATATAGCTAAATATAGCCAGTAGGGTGGGTTAGGCAGTGTTGAATTTAGGGGACAACCATTCAATTCGATATCTGCCGTAACCCACCAAACATCTAACTTAGGGCGCAAGCCTTGCGCCACTACATACTGATAATCATGCACTCAAAGAATAAACATGATGCATTAAGCGCATATTCATCTAGATTTTGTATTTAAATATACGAAACCTCTCTGGCAAGGGTGTGATTCTTGTAGCGGACATCGGGGAACCGCAAACAAATTACTTCGGTTAATTGAGAGCAATTGACGAATTCAATGGATAAAAAAATTGCTCGATTAAACTTGCCCCCATTCTGAATTTTTTACACAAGGTTAAGTAAAAGATGCTGCAAGAATTATGGTCATTTCGCGGTCGATACCGCATCTTACATCTAACGTGGTTCGCCTTCTTTCTCTCATTTGTCGTTTGGTTCAACTTTGCCCCGTTAGCGACAGCCGTACAAGAAGACTTAGGGCTGAGTGCGGCACAAATTCGGACGTTGGCGATTTGTAACGTAGCGCTGACTGTACCGGCTCGGATTATTATCGGTATGTTACTCGACCGTTTTGGTCCACGGTTAACCTATTCCGTGTTGCTGATATATGCTGCTATTCCTTGTCTGGCGTTTTCCTTAGCCCAAGACTTTAGCCAATTAGTGATCAGCCGTTTAGCCCTAAGTATTGTGGGTGCAGGCTTCGTGATTGGTATCCGCATGGTGGCGGAATGGTTTCCCCCCAAAGAAATTGGCTTGGCTGAAGGAATTTATGGGGGATGGGGTAACTTTGGTTCGGCTGCATCTGCGTTTGCTCTACCCACAATTGCGGCGTTATTAACGATTGGCGCAGGGGGTGGATTGATCCACTGGCGACTCGCGATCGCACTCACTGGTATTATTGCTGCACTCTATGGCGTCTTTTACTATAGAAACGTTCAAGATACACCTCCGGGTAAAGTTTATCAGAAACCCAAGCGTCATGGTGGCTTAGAAGTCACCACCAAGCGGGACTTTGGATTCCTGATGCTGATGAATGTTCCTCTGGTGGGGGTTCTGGCTGTCTTAGCTTGGCGTTTAAGTAACGTTGGTTTCTTAGATCAAACCGGATTAATTATCACCTGGTTAGCGCTGTTGGGGTTATATCTGTTCCAGGCTTACAAATGCTGGGATGTGAATCAAGATTTAATGACCAGTAAAAAACGCTATCCTGCTGATGATCGCTACAACTTCTCCCAAGTCGCCCTTCTGGAATTAACGTATGTAGTCAACTTTGGTTCAGAATTAGCCGTTGTTTCCATGCTTCCCGCCTTTTTTGAAGGAACATTTGGATTGAGTAGGCAATTAGCGGGAATGATTGCAGCTAGCTATGCGTTTATGAACCTAGTTTCACGCCCCGGTGGTGGATTAATTTCAGATACTTTAGGAAGCCGGAAATGGACGATGACAGTGTTGACAGGTTGCATGGGAATTGGCTATCTGATGTTCAGTACCGTAAATGGGAGTTGGTGGCTACCTGCTGCGGTTATTCTCACCATGGGGTGTTCCTTCTTTGTCCAAGCGGGTGAAGGATCTACTTTTGCTATGGTGCCGTTAATCAAGCGCCGAGTTACGGGTCAGATTGCCGGGAATGTGGGGGCGTATGGTAATGTTGGTGCTGTTGCCTATCTCACCCTATTTAGCTTGCTCCCAGAAGGTGATTTTGGTAACCGCGTTTTCTTCCAAACTTTAGGAATTACAGCATTAATCGTTACCTTCCTCTGTTTGTTCTTTCTCAGAGAACCTAAAGGATCGTTTGCGACACATCATGAAGGTGAAGAAACCGAATTGCCAGTTGAAGGTGTGCCGGTTTTGGTGGATGAACAAACCCATTAATATATTAATTTAGGGGTTGCTGAAGAAGCATCATTTTGTAGAGACGTTGCATGCAACGTCTCTACAGATTTATGGGAGGATTTGATGATTTGATTGAGCGGTGAGCGAAGCCAAACCACGCTGTTTCAATCCCGTTGCCGGGATTCATTATAAGGAAACTAATTATACGCTACAGAAAATAGATTGGCTGAGATGCGATCGCGAAACCCAACATCCCAGAAGACTGATTCGGATGCGATCGCGTTTGCCCACTTCATTTTCACACCATTCTGTAAAATTAGCATTTCTCCAATGTAATTTTTTCATATCCCATAAGTTTTTGTGGCTGTTTATACCAAATCAACACTTTTATTTCCTTAACCTGAACCCAAAGATAGTCAAAAAAATATGAATTCTAAATCTTAATTCCCTGTTCCCTGTTCCCTGTTCCCTGAAAAAATCTATGACTAACTCAACAAAAACACTTTGTCCCTATTGCGGTGTCGGCTGTGGTTTAGAGGTAACGCCACCCGCCCAATCCGGTAAAGCCACTCATCGCGACAGCGAAGGAACACCTATTTGGCGAGTACGGGGCGATCGCGATCATCCCTCCAGCCAGGGAAAGGTTTGTGTCAAGGGAGCGACAATCAGCGAATCCTTAGATAAAAATCGTCTCAAATATCCGATGATGCGAGACTCCCTAGATCAGCCCTTTCGACGAGTCAGTTGGGATGAAGCCCTCGATCGCATCGTCGTGCAACTGCAAACCGTCCGCTTTACCCAAGGACCTGAAGCCATCTGTATGTACGGTTCCGGTCAATTTCAAACGGAAGACTATTATATAGCCCAAAAATTACTCAAAGGCTGTCTGGGTACAAACAATTTTGATGCCAATTCTCGCCTCTGTATGTCTTCCGCCGTCTCAGGTTATATCCAGAGTTTCGGGTCAGATGGTCCCCCCTGTTGCTACGAGGATTTAGAACAAACGGATTGTGCCTTTTTAATTGGTACAAATACAGCCGAATGTCACCCAATTGTATTTAATCGCCTACACAAGCATTGTAAAAAGAACCGTAAGGTGAAAATGATTGTGGTTGACCCCCGCCGTACCTCAACCGCAGAAGCGGCTGATTTGCATTTAGCGATTCGACCGGGTACGGATATAGATCTGCTGAATGGAATTGCCCATTTACTGATGCGTTGGGGAAAAATTAACACCCTATTTATTGATGACTGTACGCGAGATTTTCCCCTCTACGCCGATATCATTCGCCATTATCCCCCCGAACTCGTAGCGCGTAAGTGTGGGATTCGGTTAGATGAACTGGAAAAGGCGGCTCGATATTGGGGGGATGCGGAACGGGTATTATCCTTATGGTCGATGGGGATGAACCAATCCTCAGAAGGAACCGCGAAAGTCCGCACATTAATTAACTTACACCTGATGACCGGAACCCTTGGTAGACCCGGTTCTGGACCCTTTTCCCTCACCGGACAACCTAACGCCATGGGGGGACGAGAAGCGGGGGGATTAGCGCATATTCTCCCCGGTTATCGGTTGGTGAAGAATCCCCAACATCGAGCCGAATTGGAACAATTGTGGGGACTGAAGCCGGGACAAATTTCCCCTGAACCGGGTTTAACGGCTTGGGATATGATCCTGGGCTTAGAGACAGGTGCAGTCGAATTCCTTTGGATTGCGGCGACAAATCCGGCGGTGAGTATGCCAGATTTAGAACGCACGAAAGCGGCGTTGAGGCAGTCCCCGTTTACGGTGTATCAAGACGCCTATTATCCCACAGAAACCGCTGCCTATGCTCATGTTTTACTTCCTGCGGCTCAGTGGAGTGAAAAAACGGGAACGATGACGAATTCTGAACGGGTAGTAACCTTATGTCCCCAATTCCGCAACCGAGTTGGCGAATCTAGAGCCGATTGGGAAATCTTTGCCGAAGTTGGGCGGCGTTTAGGGTTTACGGAACAGTTTGACTTTGCGGATTCGGCGGCGGTGCATCGGGAGTTCGTGCAACTCACCCGTGGGCGGGTTTGCGATATGACAGGTATTCGCTATGAGCAGTTACAGGAGAGTCCGATTCAGTGGCCCCATCCGGAGGAAAACCCGGATGTAGGGGCGGGTTTTACCGATAAGGTTTTGCCCACCTCTAAGGTGACTAAACCCGCCCCGACTAATGCAAAACGATTATATACAGATTGGCGCTTCCCTACCGCCGATGGACGGGCAAAGTTTGCCGCGTATCATTCACGGGGATTAGCAGAACCCCCTGATCCGAATTATCCCTTAGTCTTGACAACGGGACGCCTTTATGGTCACTGGCACACCCAAACTCGGACGGGTCGTATCCCCAAAATTCAGCAAATGCATCCGCAACCGTTTTTGGAAATCCATCCCCGTGATGCCCAGAAATTGGGGATTGAAGAGGGGAATTGGGTGGAAGTGCGATCGCGCCGGGGCAAAAGTCGGTTTCCGGCTCAGGTAACGAAAGCGATCGCGCCAGGGACAGTATTTGTGCCGATGCATTGGGGGGCGTTGTGGGCAGCGAATTCAGAAGCGAACGCCTTAACCCATCCAGAGTCTTGTCCGGATTCTGGGCAACCGGAGTTAAAAGCCTGTGCGGTGCAGTTGAGTTTAGTCCCAGAGTCCGCAGAGGTGTTATGGGAACAGGAGGTTGAGCAACAGTCGATTTTGGGCAAATAATTCCGATTTGAGTGTCCACCAGTAGGGTGGGTTAGGCGGTGCTCCCTTAAAAAAACGAACCCTTTAATCCTATATCCGCCGTAACCCACCAGGTTATCAACAGCGCCATTGAGTAAAGGGCGACCCGAGTCAATTGAGTGGACGCCGTTGTGAATTGATGCAAGCGGGTCGCCCCTACAATGCTAAT
>NZ_JAVJQP010000148.1:0-19412 GCF_040218875.1 Coleofasciculus sp. D1-CHI-01 | reverse complement strand
TCTGAGTCGTCGAAACCTTTACCTGGAGTAGGTTTCGAGCATTTTTGACCGACACTGAATTTTGACAGAGTGTTGAAAGCCTTATTCTACGGTTAATCCAGGGTGTATGAGCCTTTGGGCAATTGTGGTGAGAAATCCGGGAAACCCGTTTTAACGGGTTTTAGCTTTTAGCCCGAACTTTAGTTCAGGGCTTTAGCTCATTCACCAACATTCCGGCTCGGTTGAATACGATAAATCCTGCCCAAATGGTTCTCAGGGTTTGTGAGCTATTTTACAGGCTAAAGCCCGTACTACAAACTTATTTACCAACATTCCGGCTCAGTTGAATACGGTAAATCCTGCCCAGTTTTTCCTCAGGGCTTGTGAGCTATTGTACAGGCTAAAGCCCTTACTACCAACTTTGCAGCCATTGCTTAAACTGTTGCTTAACCTGTTGTTCCCTTTGTGCCACGGTTGCACCAGCTTCACCTATCTTATTCTCAAACTCAGCTTGCTTGTATTCTACAACACTAGGTTCTACCGTTTTAGATTGTGCTTTTAACTGGTTGTACCAAGCGGCAAAATTCTCTAAGCGCTGTTTCAACCGTTCATAGCGACTGCGCTCAGTTTCAGTCCAGTTGCTATCACGATTAACTTCGTGGCTATTCATTTTAGCATAGTGATGCCGCAAATCCATATAAGCTTGGCGCAAATAGGGAAACAGGCGGCTTTTAAGCGCTTTGGAGACAGCGATAACCATAGATTTAGAACGAAGCCCAGGGGTTTTTGGCGTGGCTTCCCCGTTTTCGTTATCTAGTTTATCTGCCCTTGCCAAAATCTCCGATAAATTTTCTTGAATAATCCCGCGAATTTCACCCGTTCCATCTTTCACTTCAGCAAAACTTTTCGAGAACGCCTCTTGAACAATTGCTTGAATTCGTTCTGCCCGTTCCCTTTCTAGGGACTTAGCTTTCTTAAAATCAGTGGTGATGCGTTCTTTAGTAGATTCAGACATAGTTATTCCTCATCGCTTTGATTAACTCGGTTTCGATACTTCTGCTAAAAAGCTTGTTCGACTCCCAATTTAATCTTGGCAAATTTATCTGTAACTTTCCGGTGTGGTTTACCCCCAGTTTTGGCGTGTTACTTCGACAAATTGTAGGAATAATACGACATTGAGTACGGATATCCGACGATTGAGCTTATTTCATCGACTATTCAATTGAGGCGGATTCCTGTTCCCCCCTTAAAAAGCAGGGGGTTTTCAAAGTCCGGGGGAATCTTTAAAATAAAAGTGAACTTTTCCCGGTAAAATTAAGAAAAGCTCACTTTTTTCAATTTCAAAAAACTCATGCTTACTCGCCTAATTTAAGAATTCAAAAAAGTCAAAGATTTTCGCAACAAGCGAGGTGAACGGTGTTCTACTAATGAGCGGGGTTCGTTCGCTTTGACAATATGCTTCATGCTAGTCAGTCAAAAAACTAATCAACGTTTGCCCCCGAACAACTTCCGGGTCATTTTCTCCCAGTAACTCAGCGAGTTCTTGCAGTTTAATTTTAGCCTCCTCTATTTTCTCTTCATCGATCAAAGCAAAACAAGCATTGATTTTCTCCTGCACTTGATTGGGGCGTTCTTTCACCCCCATCAATTCATATAAAATTGAATTGCTATCTCTGCCATAGGTATGAGGCGTTACTTCAACAAGCTGATAATCTTCTAAAATAAATACATTTTCTCGTTTCACGTTACTCAGAACTTGAGGCGAATGAGTTGTCACAATAAACTGACAATTCGGAAAAGTACGGGTCAGGCTGGGAATTACGATTCTTTGCCATTGGGGATGCAAATGTAAATCAATTTCGTCAATTAAAACAATACCTTCGCCTTCCAACGCATTAACTCCTAAGCCGGGATTAGCAATTGCCAATCGCCGCGCCAAGTCAGTCACCAACATTAACAGCATCTTTTCTCCATCTGAGAGTTGCTCTAATTTGAAGTCCTGATTATTTTTGGTGATTGTTAAGGAAGGGGGGGCAGGGTTGCGAGTAAAATCAAGATTTCTTTGGGATTTTGATCTAACTACCCGCAGGTCATGAAAATCGCTATCGGGAAACTCTGCTAAAAATACTTCTATTGCCTTCCTTATTACCTCTAAATTTGGATTCCTATATGCATTATCTTGGCGCAAGCGAATTTCATTTTCGTAGTCCTCTTCTTGTCTGAACCAGATAAAAAAATCTTTAAATTTAATTATTCCAGCATTAAATGACCCCCAGTAAGCATTCAATTGATTGATAGTACAATCAGGGGGTTTACTATCTAAATTATTTACATTTATTGATTTAGTTTCTAAAAGCATTCGAGATGTTCTGTAATAGGCTAATAAGGGAAAATTTACGTTACTTTGTGGTTGTATTTGTAGTCTTAATCTATTTATATAATCACTCATTTGATTGTTATGGATCAAATCTTTAGACCGATTTATGCTTTTTTGTATATGCCAAGATATTTTTTGGTTTAAATCCAATACAATAGTAATATTCACATTTAAAACCCGAGCTTTTTTGTTAATATCATCTAGGGTTATAGGCAACCGTTCATTTATCATTTTATGAACAGTATCTTGTCCTGAAAAATTCATTACTTCTATTCCCAGTATTTGTATTCTTAGTTGAATCAAAAGAGCAGCGATGCAATCCAATATAGCTGACTTGCCTGAACCATTTAGTCCAATAAGTATAGCTGTATTGTCAGGTGGAAACTTAAAATGTATCTCTTGAAAACATCTAAAATTTTGAATATGTAATTCATCAATATGCATAAATAGCCCAACATGAAAAATTGATATAAATTATTTTACTTGAAAACCTTTGCCAATTCAAGTAAACTCAGCCATTAGCCCTCTACAAAATCTCAGTCACTTCCCTAGCCATCCTATAGCGTCAATCTAGGAATCACAGTTAACAGCTACAAGACGTAATCAGTCAATTGTAGGGGCGGGTTTAGCCACTAATTTAGCTTGTCACAGATAACTGAGCAACAAAACCCGCCCTTATGATTAAATTTTCCTGGATAAGAGTTCTAGTCCATTTTAATGGACTTAAGTTATTAGCCCGGAGTTTGAACTCCGGGCTCCGGGCGGGCGTGTCACCTTAGCCTTATCCAGAATCCTTCTTTTCCAGTTCCAGCAAAGACAATAAATTAAATTCCTTATTCACCACATACATCACTGGATTCTTCTGCTTAATTACTTTCCCTTCTTGCACCGCTCGTTTTAACCAATCCTCCATCTGTCCTTTTCGTACCTGCAACGATTCAGCCAGAGATTTCGCATCTTGAGGTTGCTCTAACTGGTTGAGGATAAAAGGTAAAACCGCTTCATAAATATCTTTAGCGGGTAAATTAATGGAAATCGTTTTATCTCCGCCTAAATCATCTCCGGCTAAGGATTTATCAGACTCTATTACTTCCCCATCAACTTTGCTTTCTTCAATCTCAGCTATAGCTGCATCTAAAAGTGTACGCAACGGTTTATTCCAAGGTGCTTCTGGAAAAACGATCCCTCCCTTTTCCAGCAATTTATAATTTCCTTCAGGTACAGTTCCCTGCATCCGCACAAAAACCGGGACATCTTTTACCTTTCTCAACACCTCAGTCGCCCCCGCCCAGGTTCCACCTTTACCAACAGCAGAACTAACCACTAACGCATAATCAGCTAACGCATAAATATACTTGTTTCGCCCCATAGCATTACCCGCGCTGAAACTCGCGTCGGGGTCATACGCAGACACTAATGTCAGTCTACCTTCTTTAATTCCAGCACGATACTTACTCGCCACAGCCGCCTTCGTTAAACTATCCGCAAGTACACCCACAGCATTCCCACCTGCTGCTACTATACCTAACATTGACGCTTGATCTACCCCACGCGCTCCACCAGAAATCACATTAATTTCTTGTTCCGCACATGTCTGGACAACTCTTTCAGTATAATTGAGTCCGTCTTGATCAACATCACGAGAACCAACGATAGCCAACCCTGCTTGAGCAAGCAACTCTTTATTACCAATTCCATAGAGAATCGCGGGTGCATTATGTTTCAATCTTTGCTTCAGACATTGAGGATAGTCAGCGTCACCTCGCCCCACTATCCATAACCCCTGATTCGTCCACTTTTCCACCGCTAAACTGAGCATGACACCGCGCTCAAGTAACGTGACTAACCGATGAGAATCCAGCTTACCAATCGTAATTTGAGATAAGCGATTTTTCAGCGTTTGATCCAGCAAATCCGCTGGATTCAGATGCTCTTCCCGCAACCAACTCGCTACCGTATTATACTCGCTCAGGGTTAAGGGTTTGGGTTCAGTTTGGCGATTTTCTCCAAAGCTGGCACACAATAATAAAGTGGCTTGAGTATTGGGTGACAGCAGATGGTAATCCATAATCTTCTAATTTGCCTACGCTAACGAATTAAGTGCCAATGCTAACGGAAAAACTGGACCACTTCCAGCCCGACGTAAAAGTGCAGCAATAACTGTGAATGTCCAACGTGAATCTACCATATCATCAATTAAGAATACTGCCCCCTTCATCCCTTGCCAAGAATTCACGTCAAACACACCATCGAGGTTATGGGCTTGTTGGTAACTATTCCCCATCTGTTTTTGTGGCTGATTCTGGTGAACTTTCTGCACAATTGGCTGAAAGGGTAGTTGTAATTGATGGGCGAGTCGTTGGGCAAAATTGGGGACAAGTTGGGGATGATGTAAGGAAGGAACACAAGTTACCCAAGTGGGAAAAGGTTGGGGATGCCAACGTTGAATCATCTCAAATGCACCCTGAACCAAGGCGTCGTCAAAATCATGATTATGGTATTTCCCTTGTTTAACTAATTCTCCCCAACCTGCATCCCCCCAAAGTGATAATGCTCGTCCGGGTTCAGCGCGTAAATTGTCGCGAATTTTGCCAGAAAACCCATAACTAGGAAGGGCTTTAGATGCCCATTGTTTACGGGGTTCGATAATTTGGTCACTGCGACGAAGATACTGAATCGCTTGATTCACTCGGTCTAGGGAATAGGTTTCAGGTAATAACGGTCTACCCAAGCATACCGCACATTTCCCGCAAGGTGTGGGCTGGGGATCATCTAATTCTCTGGCGAGAAATGTCATCAAGCATTCTCGACTATTCATATAGTCAAACATACGAGCTTGTTCTTGGCGACGAATTTGGGTTAACCGTTCTATTTTATCTGTATCCGGTTGATAAAATACGGGCGTCGCATACCATTTAGAGCCTTGCTTGGTGACGGGTGCAGGGGACTCCAGGGATAACAGTTTCAACACCTTCTTAATTTGTCCATTAGAAAGATTCAGATGCTGCTCGATTTGGGGAAAAGACAATCCATCTTCGGCTTGTTCTAACGCATTTAAAACTTCCTGAACATGAGCCTCTGGCGGAAAGGCAGTTTGAATGAAATAATCCGTAATTTCCTGATCTTCATCCCCACTGAGCAGAATACCATAAGCTTGTTCTACCGCTCTCCCCGCTCGTCCGACTTGTTGATAATAATGGACAACAGAACCCGGACGCTGGTAGTGGATAACAAATCCTAAATCCGGCTTATCAAATCCCATTCCTAAAGCGGTTGTCGCGACTAAAGCCTTAATTTGATTGTCAATTAGTTGGTCTTCTAAGGTTAAACGCTGTTCATGGGTTAGAGCTGCATGGTAGGCTTGAGCATGAATCCCTTGCTGATTTAGCCAATGGGCAACTCGTTCCGTATCTTTGATAGTTAATGCGTAAATAATCCCACTTCCGGGTAAATTTGGCAGCTGTTCAGCTAACCACGCCATACGCGCGGCGGGACTCGGTAATTTAATGGTTTGTAATTGTAAGCTTTTTCGGGTAAGAGTACCTCTGGACACCAGCAATTTTGCACCCAGTTGCGTAATAATATCGTTAACCACACGGTTATTTGCTGTAGCGGTTGTGGCGAGGGCGGGAATGGTTTGAGGAAGCGCTTGTAAAACGCGGACAATACGTCGATAGTCGGGTCGAAAATCATGTCCCCAGTCGGAGATACAATGGGCTTCATCGACAACAAATAAGCTAATTCGTTGGGAGATGGGTAACAGAATCTTTTGGCGAAAGTCTTCATTGGCGAGTCGTTCGGGAGAAATGAGGAGAATATCAATAATTCCTGCTTGTAATTGAGTGTTAATCTGTTCCCATTCTTTGGAATTACTGGAGTTAATCGTGGCGGCGTTAATATTAATCCGTTCAGCAGCTACAATTTGATTTCGCATCAACGCCAGGAGGGGTGAAATCAGCAGAGTGGAACCTGCACCACTATTTCGCAGCAAGCGAGTGGCGAGAAAGTAGACAATGCTTTTCCCCCAGCCTGTGCGTTGTACAACCAGAAGCCGCGATCGCGCTAAAATTATGCTAGCGATGGCTTCCCATTGTCCATCCCGAAATTGAGCAGTTGGATTATTGAGAGCTTGGCGCAGCAGTGATAGTGCTTGGGCTTTCAGTTGGGTTGTCATATCGATACGCCGTGTTGAGTGAAGTTAAGGGTTTTCTGAAGCAATGTTATTGGTAAAACCCGCCTCGACTGTCCTTAAATTCTATCTATTCTAGCATCAAGCGCCAAGAACTCAAGTTCTTGGCTTATAGCGCAAGTCATCTAAAGATGACTATAATTATGTTCCAACAGTAGGCTAGATTATTTGGGTTTTTAGTTATTTTTTAAAGTCAGCGCTGGATCAAGTCTAATGATTTTAACGATAATTGACCATAGACAATAACACAATAGTCTATTTTTATGAATTAGCTAAGTAGGGAACAACCTTTTATTGCCTCCCTACCTAAAATCGGATCATTGATCAAGTTATTATACTCGCATGCTGAGTTTATCCATAAACTGGATGACTACTCTTTCAAGCGGTCTATTTTGAATCCTTTGAATAAATTGACTGAGTGGATTTACTCCAATAACATAATTCCCAACTTGAATTCCCAGCGGTGCTAAATGCTTACCTGATAGTTCTTGATGCAGTAAGGGAAACTTGCCCTGCTTCAAATACTCGATCAGCCACAGCACATCACTATTTCTTCTCTGTTCCTCATCTTTAAATATGTCTTGCTCACTTCCAGCAATCGTATCCCTGTCAAAAGAGATAATACCTGTTAAATTAAACAGTAGTTAGGTTGACATAGACTCAATGCCAGGTTAATTTGTGATAATTTAACGGTTTGTAGTCTGGGTTTCTAACTCACTAATCAGTTCCACCATCGTGCTTAAAACCTGTTGCAAGCTATCGGTTGTTTCGGAAATTACTCCATTGCCCAGATTCGGGGGAGTAAGATTAACCCGATCAGGATTTTCTCGGATAATTTCGGCTAAACCAGGGTCAAGCTCAAGGATTTCAGGGGGAAGTTGCCGTATCGGAAAAATTGGGAATTGAAACTGAGTGAGCGTAACTTTAGAACCGCCTGTAGCTGTGGGCAGCGCATAAGCAAGTTGGTCAAAGTCTACGTTGTCTGTGGGAAAGTTTTGCGGCAAGAATGTTCCCCGTTGCTGAGGAGTCAGCAACAAGTCAAAGGAGTTAGAACCAAATAAATTAGCTAAGGAAAGCGTGACAAATCCACGTATTTCAGTATCTGCGGCGGCAACAACATTTCGGTCGGTGACATTGGGTTGTAAAAGAAATAACCCTGTATCGCGTGGAGGAAGGGATATAAAATAGGTTTGGTTCGTTGCATTTGAAAACCCTGGAATTAATGGACTATTTGAACCCCCGACATCAAAAAATGCCAGTAGCGGTTGGCTGTTTAGGTTGGGAGACTGAGCGGTGAAATTGACTCGCAGTCGGACAGGATTACTGCTATTGAGATTAGAGATCGTCAAAAAGTAACCCTGGATAATAGTCCGACCCGCCCCTAATATGTCAGCAGCCGGCTGCACTAGGGGTTTAACCAAAAGCTCGAACGTAGACACAACTGTGGATACAGCCATTCGCTTGAAACTCCTTTAATAGAACATCAGAATTGAGTACTGCTTCCGAGAAATTCACATTGCTTTGTCAGTAATGCTTGACTGATCAATTGATTTCCGCCGCGCTGTACTTAGTGATTAACCGGGTTGTCTCTCGGTTATTACTAGAAACGAGGATTAAGCAGGGACTATTCCAAATTTATACAAAACTTTACATTAGGAGTTGAAGGCTACACAAACAAAGAGGAGGCGATTGAAATCGCAGCTACACAAATGTATGCGAAGCCTTCCCGAAGGGTAGTCCGCCTACGCGGACTAAATTATAAAGGGGGTAGCTATCCTGGCTTTGGGGGGGTAAGTTTTTTCTGATATAAAGAGTGTAAATTTAACAAACTCGCCCTAAAAGGTATCTTACCAGCGGGTTTTGATGAGCAATATTAAACAAGTAAGTCGGGAAGAAGATTTAACTGCTGATGAGGTTGAAGGCATCTTTAACTGGGTCAGCAACAGCCTAAAAAAAAAGATTGGGGTTGCGTCAAACGGTTAAGTATGGATGAAGTTAGCAAGCGCAAGGGAGCTAGGGAGTTTGTGACTGTAGTGAGTGATGTTGAACGGGCTTGCCTCCTAGAAGTTATCGACAGCCATAAGCAGCAAGATATTCTTGAAACTCTCAAACAGCAACCAATTGAAGTAAGGGCGCAAGTCACGGAAGTCAGTGTTGATATGTGGGCAGAATTTCCGAAGGTCATCAAGGAAACTTTTCCCAATGCCGTAGTGGTCATTGATAGATTTCATGTAATGAAACTCGTCAATAATACCTTAAACAAAATTCGTCGCTGCGTGGGAGTGACAGCTAAAGGCAGTAAATATTTACTGCTCAAAAACAATCAAGACTTGACAGAAACTGACCAAGAGCAGCTCGAAAAATTTTTAAGTCAGTCAGCCTGCTTAAGATTCGCCTATGAAATGAAAGAAGAGACACCTGGATCAGCAAGATGTGTCACCGGAACAATTAGCGATCGCAGGAGTGGGGGCGCGAGTTATTCCCTCCTTGGAAACGGCTGGATATGCAGTAACTGAAGCCTTTCCCGTACCCCGCTCAGTATCCGATATTACTCCCCAGGTACAAGAAATTTTGCTGACGATTGAACAATGGCGAGAGGAACGGCAATGCGATCGCATCCTCTTATTTTATAATCATCCTTTATCATTAGTTAGTAGATAGAAGGAAACAGCCCTGCTAGGCTGGCGGGTTATTTCTGCCACGCTGGTCTAGGAATTTAACTCAGCAGGTTTTGATGTACCCAAAGGGCAGCCTGAGTGCGATCGCGCACATCCAATTGTCAGAAAATAGAAGCTATGGGAAGGCTACGATCGTTTCATTACAGTATTAAAGATTGGATAAGGTTCACCCGATTGGGTGAACGGAATGGGGGAAGTTAGGTGCTGCTAAATCATGCTACAGTAAGCTATTCCAATGAGAAAGTTTAGTTTTCCACATTAGCTGATTATCTCTAGGTAATATGACTTATTTTTTAGGTAAAAGCAGCCAATATTTAGCTAAATTTCAAAAAATACAGCCAGCTTATTCTGCTTTACTAGGATGGTTACTCATTTCTCTAGTGGGACTCAGTGCTTGCGGACAACCTGCCAATCAGAGTGACGTTTCAACTCCAATTTCCCCACCTGAATCTGACGTCTCCGAAACCGAGTTATCCCAACCTGAATCCCCTGCACCCAATTCAGCAGAAACTCAATCCCCAGACAGCACGGAATCTCGTGTCCAACGTCGAGTTAAAGTCTTTTTTCCGATCGCGCGATCGCAAGATCCCACCAACGTCAAATCGGTTTGGCGAACCCCATCTAGTCAAGGAGTTGCCCAATTTGCGATCGCCCAACTTCTCGCTGGTCCTACCTCCTCAGAAAAACAGCAAGGACTTGCTACCGTTCCCCCGCTAACTGGAGAGTCTAACTGTGGTCAAGACTTGACAATTTCGATCAATAATGGCGTGGCTCAATTGCAATTCTGCCGAAACATAATTCACGACGGTATTGCAGATTCAGTGCGAACTACAACTGCCATTGAGAAAACGCTTAAACAATTTTCTACGGTTAGTCATGTAATAATACTTGACAAAAATGGAAACTGTTTTGGTGATGAAAGTGGGGATAACCTTTGTCTAGGAAAAGGCTCGAATCCCGTGAAGCTAACTCCCCTCTCTCAAATTGCGATTAATGGTTTTGGACCTGTCAATATAGGCATGACTGTTGACCAGGCATCACAAGCGGCAGGATTTGATTTAATTCCTGTTAGCTCAAACCCTAATCCGGTTTGTAGTTACTATAAGCCTACTCAACTGTCCGAAGGACTTAATGCTAATTTTATGGTCAGGAACGGACGTATTGCCCGAATTGATATTAAAGATTCTCGCCCGACAACAGTCAGTGGAGCAAGGGTTGGCGATACAGAAAACCAGGTTAAATCTCTTTATGGGGAACGGCTTCAAGTGAATCCTTTACCCAATTCCGAACAGGGTCATTTCCTGACATTTGTTCCCCAAAGCCAAAGAGACCAGAATTTACGCCTTAAGTTTGCCACAGATGGAACTAAGGTAACTCAAATTATTATCGGGAAACGTCCCGAAGTCGATTATATCGAAGGCTGTCTGGATATCGTCCCTGGTGGAGTCTAATTAAGTTTTAATTAATGATGAAAAAAATTAGCGCAATTGCCCTAATAATGGCTTTGTGGATACTCGGCAACTGTAAATTAGGTGTTACTCAAGCTGCCTTATCCAGTCAACGTCGTTCGTTTAAACAATGGTGTCTTCAACAAGAGAGTTTGTCCGATGAAGCGAAAAAAACAGTGGCGGTACTGTTAAACAAGGCAGGCACAAATAATTGTGAACAAGCCGATCATAATCTGTCAAGCCGCACTCAGCTTAACCTCAGAATCCAAAACATAACGGATATACGCCCTCTTTCTGGATTAACGAATCTGAGAACGCTTTACCTCGGCTCTAACTTAATCTCAGATGTCAGTCCTTTAGTCGAACTCACGAATCTGAAGAAGGTTGACCTTAGCAATAACCAAATAACAAATGTTAACCCTCTGTCTGGACTAACTAATCTAGAATGGCTTGACCTTAGTCGTAACCAAATAACAAATGTTAACCCTCTGTCTGAACTAACTAATCTAGAATGGCTTGACCTTGGTCATAACCAAATAACAAATATCAGCCCTCTGTCTGGACTAACTAATCTAGAATTTTTTAACCTTAGCCATAACCAAATCACCGATTTTCGGATTATTTCTGCGCTAATTAACTTGAAAGATATTGCTCTCAACAACAACCAAATTACAGATATTTACCCTTTAGCTGAACTAACGAATCTGAGACGGATTTCCCTCAATAATAATCAAATCATGACTGTTCGTCCTTTAGTCCAACTAACAAATCTGGAGTGGATTCATCTCAACTCTAACCAGATAACCAATATCAGCCCTTTGGTTAACCTTAGCAACCTAACTGGACTTGATCTTCACTCCAACCAAGTTACTAATGTTAGTCCTTTAGTTCAACTCACAAACCTAAAGTGGATTGACATCAGATTTAATCAAATCACCGATATTAGCTCTCTTTCTGGATTAACGAATCTGATGAGGCTTTACCTTGAAGGCAATCCGATTATACCACCGACTTGTCCATCCACTTACTCATATATTTGCTTTTGGGGAAATAGTGATGAGGAGTAAACTTGCCCTGCACCTTGTTTAATGACTCTCATGAAAGGCTTAATCACTGTTATCATTTCTCACCCTACCATCTGGCATGATAGTATTGCAGAAATGCACGTCGGTTAAATTGGCATTTCGCAGGTTAGTATCCCGTAAATTTGCATAGCTTAAATCGGCATAAGACAAGTCAGCCTCTTCTAAATTGGCATGACATAATTTGGCATCAGTTAAATCAGCACCATTGAGGTTGGCACTAGCTAAATTAGCATAACTAAAGTTGGCTGATGTTAATTCTTCATCACTCAAATCGATACCCTTCAAGTTGGCATGACTAAAGTTAACTTCACTGAGTCCCCCAATAACGCTGAGGCGGAAATTATTTGGGAAATGACTGATGTAATAACTTAGATCAAAACCACTCAAATCAGCCCCAGACTCAATCAGTATTGCTCCCTTTTGAGTTAGGTCAACGTCAACTACAGCATTAATACAAGAGCCATAGAGAGTGCGTGTGAGTGTGGCGTCACTCAAATTGACTTTGATAAAACTACAAACACCCGTTAAATTAGCACCGGTTAAGTTAGCCTTGCTCAGGTTGACATCATTTAACTTAACACTTACGGAGAAGCAAGCGTGAGTCAGAGAAGCTTGGCTGAGATTAGAACTTGACAGGTTGACTTCCTCAAAATCAATGTTACTCAAATCTGCACCACTTAAATCGCAGTTGTTCCAAGATGATTGAAGTGCAGACATACAACTTAGATTTGCCCCAGTTAGATAGGAATTTTTGAGCAGAGTGTGATCTAAGCAAACATTACTCAAATTAGCATAACTAAGATTGACCTGATCAAAGTCTGCTCCCCCCATAAAATTGGCATGGCTTAAGTTGGCATAACTGAGATTTACCCTATGCAAGTTAGCTCCGCCCAAATTGGCATGGCTTAAGTTTATAGCACTCAAATCAACATTGCTGATTGCCACGCCGTTTAAATCCACACCCGAAAAATCTCTTTGACCCGCTTGATAACCTCTAATCAGTTCATCCTTGTTCATGTCATGCTCCCAGTATCGGAATGATTATACCGAATAAAACAATTTACAACTTACTCTTGCCGCTCACGTTACCTTAGGTTATCGGACAAATATATTATCATAGTTTTTACGTGTTTATCTGTTGTTTGATTCTGCTCATATTAACCTAATATCAGGGCAACTTAATTCACCCGATACGTTCACCCAATCGGGTGAAGGTTGGCGAAATTGCTTTAGTTACGTTTATAAAAGTCCGATGAATCAGGATTTCATTGGTTCTAGTTAACCCAAGCATTTTGAAATGCACAAAATAGGAATTTTGTCTAATTCAAACTTACTATTTAACTTAGGAATTGGTGTAACAGCATCTTTAACTGTGCTGACCCCGGCTCAAGCTCAGACAACTGTGTTCACGGATGTCTCATCGGAGCATTGGGCGCATGACTACATTGAGGCGCTAGCAGACCTCGATATCATCAAGGGATTTCCTGATGGAACATTTCGTCCAGGAGCGCAAATCACGCGGGCGCAATTATAGAGTATTTAATCGAACGCTATGGTGAAGGTCGTCTTGCGCCACCAATCGGTTCACCCTTGCGTGCCAAATACCTGCAATGGATGCATTTTCCGGAGGGAACCATCAACCCCTATGTCAATGCTATACGACGGTTTGCTCCCGTCACACCTGCGATAGTTGCTGCCATGCGGGAGGAACTTGACATCGCGATCGCCTTGTTATAGTAAAAAAATGAGTGCTATTCAGATCAGGAGGTAATCCTATGGAATCAAAACCACGTACCTTTAAAGAAACAACTCTACTGTTTGTAGGGGGCGCTGGTGCTGGACTAATTATTTTTGCCCTATTCGGCGGTGTATGGCACGTCACTCACTTTTGGTGGGTGATGGCAGCAACTACACTATTCTGTGGTTTATTAGCCGTAGTGTTCCGTCAAAACTTCCAGAAAATGTTAAATGCTGTGATGGATAATGCTCCTTGGATTTAGGAACAAAAGCTTCACTGTTCCCTGTTCCCCGTTCCCTATCCCCACCACAAGACTTATTCAGCAGCCCCTAAGTAGGTTAAATGGTACTGACTTAAGGCGGGTGGGCATTGCCCACCCTACAGTATATTCAGAGTTTTGGCGATCCAAAAATACTTATTTCAGTGCCATTCTAAGTAGCTTAGTGGAAATAAATTTATGGTAATTTATAACTAGCCACCCGTACCTTTAAGTCTCCCTCTTGGGGAGGGTAGCTGAAAATAAAGGCTCCCTCTTGAATTTCACCACTGGACAAAAAGTTAATCGTTTGTTCCCCTGATTCTTGAACTCCCGCTGCTGTTGTGAGTTCCGCCACCACCTGAACCGATTCCGCCGTTTTACCGCCGCTATTAGTAACGGCGAAGGGGACATAAAATTGCCCTTCTACTTGGCTAATTTCTACTTGTTTAATAGTTACACAGAGGATAGGGGGTTGACTGTCTCTACCCAGTCCTCTAAATGTGACCAGTCCCACAATTGTAATTAAAATGAACAGGGCAATTGTAAAGCTGACCCACTCCGCCGGGGAACGATGAGAGGAGTTCGCTTGATCGGAAGACTGATCACTCATATAGCAATTCTATTTGAGTCGTGTCCAAAAATCTGATAATTTTCGGGAATGGGGAATGGGGAACACCTCGGCTTACCTCGACTCCGCTCGGTAACACGCTCGGTGTGTCATGGGCAATGGGAAAGAGTTTCAAAGCTTTTTTCTATTTTTTGATTTTTCACAACCTATTTAGGATTGCTATATCATATTGCTAAACGTCCAGCAGCACCGCCAATAGTGGCAGGTAGCCCTAATAACAGTGTATACCGCAACCACAAAAACCACGGATCACTCAAGCTAAGGCGGTTGAAGAACCACAACATTAAAGCCGAAGCTAGCAGTGAAATCAAGTAGGAGAGAATAGTTTTCCCGATAGGAGTTGGTGAAATCCCTTTGAAGAGGCGACGTTGACGTTGGTTTGCAAAGCCAGCCGCAAAAACAATCCCGTAGGAAATGAATAGGGATGCGGCAATAATGATCAACAGCCAAGGGGGTGATGCCGCCGCCGCCAAGGTGGGAATTTCGTCAGTCGGGGCAATGCTAAAGGCGACAATGATTGCACCGATTAAGGTAGCACTAATATCACCTATCATCGTCCGAAAAGCCAGTTTTTTGATCGGCTGTAAGTATTGGCTAGAGTCAGATTCAGCCGATTGTTCCGGCAGTAGCGATCGCGCCATCGCCACACCCAAGGAAAATGGTACACTCTCAAAAATTACTTTTCCTAATGCTTCATCAATGGGAGTTTCTCCGGTAATGCGACGCAGCAAAATTAGAATAAATGTCGCACAAACAATGCCAATTGCCAAGGCTTCCACACTTTCCATAGCGGCATGAACCACCCCATCGCGGCTGCTTTTGCGAAACCCTTCGCTGCGATTAAATAAAAACACCGCCATATACGTAATGCTCAGAACCCCCAGTAAGATGATAGGCTCAATATATGAACCTATCCACCAAACCTCCATGGTATAGAGCAGAGGAATGCCAAATAAAAATCCGCCAAAAGCACCTCGAATAATCTGATGAAATTCTCTTGACCACCCCTGCGATTGCTGTTGCTTATGAATTGGTTCTATCATAATAATTTTAAAGTATAAAATATCGATAATTGACCTTTTATGCATAATAAATAAATCAAGATTATCCGTTTTAAACTTAGCATATTCACCATCGATATTCGTCCATCGCTAATCCTCTTGAAGGGGCAATGGGCAAAATAATGACGATGATTTAGCGCTGAACGAATAGATTTTATTGGTTTAACCATAACTCAATCAACTTTCTTTAGATAGAGATCCGATTACACTATTTATTAATAAAGCAAACGTGTTCTTTTGAGAAAAACCTTAGGGGAGGTAAAACTTGGCTGCACTGATTTCACTGTTGACGGTGATAAGCTTATCGCTACTCATTACTCGCATTGCTACTGTAGTGCTGGCACTCACCGGACTGTCACGGGAATCGGCAAAGTTCCAGGCTCGTTCAGCGTTTACAGGGGTAGGCTTTACCACCAACGAAGCCGAACAAGTGGTTAGTCATCCGGTACGGCGTCGCATCTTGATGCTGTTGATGTTGCTAGGGAATGTGGGAGTGATCACCACGATTTCATCCCTAATCTTGACATTTTTGAACACAGCGAGTAATCAGAAATGGCTAGTGCGATCGCTGATATTGGGGACAGGATTAGCAGTGCTGTGGGTTTTAGCCACGAGTAAATGGATTGACCGTTATTTATCACGACTGATTAATTGGGCATTGCACCGCTGGACGACGCTGAATGTGCAAGATTACACCAGTTTGCTACGTTTGTCTGGTGATTACACCGTAATGGAGATGGAAGTACAACCCGACGATTGGTTAGCAGATAGAGAGTTAGGGGAGTTGGGGTTGAGACAAGAAGGCGTGGTGGTGCTGGGAATCCAACGGGAGAATGGTCGCTATGTGGGCGCACCGAAAGGACACACTCACATTTGTCCGGGTGATGTCTTGATTCTGTATGGTCGATTACCCTGGCTGAATGAGTTAGACCAACGGGGTGCGGATTGGACGGGTGAACAGTCTCACCAAAAAGCCATTGCCCAGCAGCAACGGAACTTGGCAAAACAAAATCGGGAAGAGGCAGAGGATAACCTTTAGAGCGTCGGTTTCAGCATACCAAAGGACAAAGGATAAAAAACGAATTGAGAAAAAGAGTCGGTAGACCTCAATGCTACAATCAGAGGGGGTAAGGGGGAAAGCTAGGTTTGATTCGCCATAAATTAAGGTCAATCCGAAATAGATTAGCTACATTAAAAAAACTATTGATGGTAAACCTTAATCGAGCGCTGCACTGAATCAGGGCAGTTAGGGAAGCAAAATACCCCACACTACTACGCTTTGAGGGACATGGCTATGCAGTCGGAACAACAACAGCGAATCATGGGCTACTTTATGGAGGAGGCACAAGACCACCTCAATACCATAGAGCAAGGTTTGCTAAATCTGCAAAGCACCATCGAAGACACTGAGACGCTGAACGAAATGTTCCGCGCTGCTCATTCGGTCAAGGGCGGAGCAGCTATGTTAGGACTCAATAGCATTCATCAAACTGCCCATCGCCTAGAAGATTACTTCAAAGTCCTTCAAGAGACTCCAATCCAAGTAGATACTCAGTTAGAATCCCTGTTGCTGCGAGTTTTTGATAGCCTCAGCGCTCTGTTAAACCAGCTTCAATCTTATGGCTTGACCGACGAAACAGCTAGCACCATTATGTCTGATGCTGAGCCTGTCTTTGAGCAACTCAACAGCTATTTACAACAGTTAGCCCAAAACACCCAAACGGCTGGCGATACTCTTTCGGTAGCCAACTCCTCTCAATTCTCTAGTAAAGGAACAAAAACCTTGCCCGCCACCTTTAAGCGAGATGTCTTAGTAGAACTGCGGGAGATGTTGCAACTGTATAAGCAGTCGGATACTCCCGAACATCGCCACGCCCTGCAAGAACATTGCCAACAGTTGATCGAATTAGGTGATCGATTGGACTTACCGGGGTGGGGTGAACTATTAGAGATATCAAAACGTGCGATCGCGAATCCCCAAAATTCCTACCGCTTACTCGCTAGCGTCACCATTAAGGAAATTAAACAAGCTCAAGAGTTAGTTCTGACTGGGCGATCCGCCGAGATTGTACCCAGTGAACAACTCAAAGCCCTTGCACCAGACGCAACACCATCTGATACTAGCACCCATTCTTCCCCTCAACCCACTTCTGCAACCGAGGAATCTAACCAAAACCCAAAAGAAGCAACCCATCTCCCCGATAGTCGAGATACCTATATCCAAGCCGAGGATACCTATATCCAAGACTCAAACGGCACCGGCGGGTTTAGACGCGATCAACTCCAATTCTCGACGGTTCAATCCTCAAACTCTATCTCTCCCCTCTCTGATCAGGGCGAACCCGAAGTGGGTATTGCCGAACTCAATAGTTTAGCCGATATTTTTGAAACTCAAACACCTGATTTAGATCAAAGTTGGCAAGAAGAAGAAGACGTTATCAACCTAAACGATAAATCATTAAACTCGGATTCAGATGATTTTCTGGATCTTGAAGACTCGAGTGATTTTTCGGATCTAATTGGGGAGAGTGAGGATTTAGAGAATTCAACAGCCGATGATGCGTTAATGCAAGGGTTAGGCGATGACTTCGCCCCAGACGCGATCGCAAATCCTCAAGCCTCAAAAGAATCATCGGATTCCTTTGATATCTCATCCAGCTTAACCGATGACTTTTCTGATCTACTATTTGAGTCAGATAGCTCAGAGGATTCAGACCAGATGAGTCACTCAGACGATGACTTGAATGGTTTATTTGGTGAGAGTTTCTTTGACGAGGAAGGAGAAGCTTCGTCAGCCGAAATTCTCAGTCATTCCGAACTTGAGGATTTTGATGTAGAGGAGAACTTTCCTCAATCCTCCCTTCAGGGCGATGAAACAGTCTCAGAGTCAGACTTTGACTTTGATGACCTGCTAGAAATTTCTAGCACTGAGGAAAATCCCCGAACCTTGGGAGAATCAGTCAATCAGGACGATTTAGATCTGGAAGACTATCTAGAAAGTAATGATTTAGATCTAGAAAACCAGTTAGACAATAACAATCAAGCTGAGACAATCGACATCGAATCAGCAACACCAGAAGCGGGGGATGTATCCAATCCCTTTGAAGAAACATCTCTCGACGATTTTGATCAAGAAGCTTGGGAAGACTCAGAAGATCTCCCCGATTTTGAGGCGCTCGATGATTTCTTTAATTTAGAACCTGGAGTTGAATCAACACCAGTCGATAGCTTGACTGAGCCAGAAAACAATTCTATCGTTGAACTGCCCACATCCACGGATGAAGCGTTATCGAATGAAAACACAACTTCAGCCCAAAAGGATGGAGATAGTTCGGAGTCATTGTTCGAGGAACAAGGCGACGAAATTCTGCCAGAAGTAACAGAAGATGTCGCCGAACTCTTTACTGAAGAGGGTGAAGAGTCACAAGGCTCAACGGCACAGGTAGAAGATTTTGATATCGATTGGTTAACGGATGAATCTCAAGGGACACAACAACCGTGGACATCGGAAACTGAATCAGCAGCTAATCTATTTGGCGATTGGGAAACACCACAGGCTCCATCTAACGAAGACTTAGACGACTTATTTGCTGAAGACGGTGAGGAGTCATTTGATTCAAGCGCCCCAGTAGAGGATTTAGAGACAGATTGGCTAAGTGATGAGTCTCAACAGACACCACAACCAGAAATATCGGACACCCAAGCGGATGTATGGGACGAGTGGGAAACTCCAGAAACAGCGCCGAGCGAAGACTTAGACGACTTATTTGGCGAACAAGGCGAACAAGAGGAGGAAGCCTTAGCCGAGAGCGCTGAGCCAGAGGATTTAGAGGCAGATTGGTTCACTGATGAGTCTCAACAGATAGAGCAACCAGAAATATCGGACACCGCCGCCGATCTATTTGGGGATGAGGAAATCCTAGAAACAGAGGGGAGCGAAGAGTTAGACGACTTATTGGGTGAACAAGAG
>NZ_JAVJQP010000146.1:0-110413 GCF_040218875.1 Coleofasciculus sp. D1-CHI-01 | reverse complement strand
TCTGAGTCGTCGAAACCTTTACCTGGAGTAGGTTTCGAGCATTTTTGACCGACACTGAATTTTGACAGAGTGTTGAAAGCCTTATTCTACGGTTAATCCAGGGTGTATGAGCCTTTGGGCAATTGTGGTGAGAAATCCGGGTTTTAGTATAAGCGATTGTAACGGCTAATTTATACTCAGTTTAAAAGTCAAGTATAATCAAAGTAAATTAGTTTTACAATCAAATTATTTAAAAGCCATGACTCTAAGATTTATTAGCCCCAAGACTGACTTTGCTTTCAAAAAAATATTTGGCTCAAAAGACAGCAAAGATATCCTAATTAGCTTTTTAAATGCCTTAATTTATGAAGCCAACCCCGTGATTCAGGATTTAGAAATCATTGACCCCTATAATCCTAGGGAGGTGGTGGATCTCAAAGACAGCTATCTGGATGTCAAAGCCTTACTGGATAATGGCTCAACCGTCCTAATTGGGATGCAAGTCCTCAACGTAGCCTTCTTCGAGAAGCGGGTTATTTATAACCTGACCAAAACTTATGGAAATCAGCTCAAATATGGTGAAGGATATTCGTACCTGAAACCCGTAATTTCCTTAACAATTACCGATTTTCCTATGTTTGATCAGACACAACGGTATTTGACCCGGTTTAGCTTAAAGGAAAACCAGGAGTTGTTTGATTATCCTGATCCAGAAATCGAGTTGATTTTTGTAGAATTGCCGAAATTTATGAAAACGCTGGATGAACTAGAAAGTTTAACGGATAAATGGATTTATTTTATTAAAGAGGCTCCCAGCTTGGAGGTAATCCCCCCCACATTTAGCCAACTGCCAGAACTCGATAAAGCGATGAATATCGCCAATCAAGCGAATTTGAGTCCAGAAGAAGTGGAAAAATTGCGTAAGCAAGAAATGTTTCTGGAAGACCAACGGGGTTCGATTGTTAAGGCAAAGCAGGAAGCCTTACAAGAAGGTCGTCAACAAGAGCAAATCCGATGGATATTCCGTTTTATGGAGCGACAGTTTGGGTTGATTCCGCCAGAAATAAGTCAGCGAATTCAAAACTTATCGGTTGACCAGTTGGAACATCTAAGCAATGATATTTTTGATTTCAACAATGTAGAAGAGTTATCAAGTTGGTTACAGAAAAATGGATAATTTGGGGCTTGGAGTAACCCCGCATCATATTGATCGATTCCCTTAAATTCATCAAGATCAATTCCCCTGTTAGTTTAATCCCCTGAGTCTGGAATATTAAACGGTCAAACTTTACATTTTGTAGCACTTTCGGATAGCGATCGCTCCGTTTGTAGTGGGCGCTTTAGCGCCGTTCCGTTCGTCGTGAGTCCGTATCCTTTGCTACTCACATCTCCTTCCCCTGCTTCAATCTGGCTTAGGTGAAATTGGTATAAAATAAAGGAATTCCAGAACAGAAGCACTCGCGGTGGGGTGCAGATAAACCGTAGAGAGGGAGAAGGGGATCATGTCTGAGTATATGCACAGCCAACCAAAAGGATCGTCTCAATCTAATTCGACGCCAGTCCCGAATCCGTTACAGCCTAATCGGTTTAACGTTCCGCCCCCAGCCTCACCCCAACCCCAGGAACCCGTAGATATCCAAGCCCAACGGGAAAAAGCGGATCACCTCAAGTCCAATCTGCTGGAAATCCCTGTTAGTACGTCAGACGCCCCACCACCACCAAATCAGTCGCAGACGGGATTGGGAAATACTACCCAACGGCGGCTCAAACCTCTGGTTAATCCCCTGAACCGGCTAAATTCTCAGCCAGGGAATCCCTCTACATCTGAACCAACAGCCGAGGAGTCTGTGGTTCAACGTCAACCGGAAGACGGGGGTCAATTTCCACCCGGATTTGACCCCCATGAAAAAGCCCAAGCCTTGCATGATGCATTTGATGGCTGGGGAACCGATGAACGGAAAGTTCTGGATATTCTCTGGGCGGGGAACCGCGAACTGACTCAGGCAATTGAAGCGGCTTATAATCAACGGTATCATCCGCCACTTGAACAAGCGCTGCATGATGAACTCTCCGGTGATGACTTGCAAAAAGCGTTGCAGCTTTTGGGTCATGGCAAACTGACACTACGGGATAAAATTCGAGAAGCGGTTAAAGGCTGGGGAACAGATGAGGATAAGATATTTAATGCCTTAGATCGCGCCAGTGAAGCGGAACTGAATGAACTGTGGAATGATCCAGAGTTGGTTACCTGGCTACGGAATGAGTTGAGTGGCGAAGATTTAAGTTTAGTCAATGCCTATTTAGAGGGGAATGGGGTACTCGCGGCAAAACTGCGACAAGCGATCGCGGGTTGGGGAACCGATGAAGCGGCGATCTGGCGGGCGATTGAGAGTGCTACTCCCCAAGAGAAGCAGTTTATTTTATCTCAACCCAAGTTACTCAATGACTTGAAAGCCGATTTATCTGAGTCTGACTGGATTCGTTGCGATCGCACGCTTCGGGGTACGCTAACGAATGTAGACCGGATTGAAATGGCGATCGCGGGTTGGGGAACCGATGAAGCGGGATTGAAAGCGGCGCTATCTGGACTCACCGCCCAAGAGTTTAGCCAGCTTCCCGAAACGATTGATCAATTCCTGGGTGTCGAACTATCGGGAAGCGATTTAGTCGAAGCACAGGAAATCCTGCATCAGCAACGACTGAAGTATGACCCAGAGTATCAACAGGCATATTTGAACCAACAAGGTGAAGCATTAGGCGAAGACGCGATCGCAGATGCAGGGAATTCGGTTTTAATTGCCGGTGATGGACAAAGCCAGTCCGCCGTGGGACGACTCAAAGCCGCTTGTGCGGGTTTAGGTACCGATGAAAAACAAATCTGGCAAGTCCTCAATTCCCTGAGTGAGTCGGAACGACAGTTTATTCGAGAACGCAATCCCCAAGGGGTGCTGGATGTACTGCGAAGTGATTTATCTGAAGCGGACTACACTCGCGCCATGGAATTGCTCAGTGGGGGTGCGGGTTCAACCGTCGCCGCGATTAAACAAGCGGTAGAAGGGTTAGGTACCGATGAGCGGTTACTCTATGATGCCATTGACCGCATCCTCAACGAAGGCGTCGCCGCTGACATTTTAGCCGATCAGAACTTATTGCAACAGATTCGCAAAGATATTTCCGCCAAACAATATGACATCTTCTACGACGCCCTGCGGATTGGTCACTTCACGCCCCTGATGCGCCTGCAATGGGCAACCGCGATGGCAGGTACGGACGAGGAATTAGTGTTTGAACTGTGCCGAGAATATGGACAAGAATGGTATAGCCAGGGTCAAATAAAACCTGCGATCGCGGCTATCCTACAACGCGAACTGGATACCCGCGACTATTGGCAAGCCCTAGACTTAATCCGAGGCGAACCCCAAACCGAAGCCGAACGATTAGCCCGGGCGAAGGAACTCCTGGAACGAGAACGAGGGGGAATCAGCACAGGCATAATGGATGCTCTCTCCTCCACTGGGGAAAATGCCGATGATGCGTGGCGAGAATATCAAGCCACCTATAATAATGCCCTAGCCGATGGGGAACTTACGGAAACAGAACAGCAGTTACTGCGCCGGGATGAAGAATTCTCCAAACGGATGACAGCAGAGTATCGAGATGCCAAAGCCACCGTCGCTCAATGGGCGAGTACCATTGCCGTTGCCATTGTCGGTATTGCTGCTACCATTCTCACCGCTGGTGCGGCGGGTCCCTTTGTCGCTGGATTAGCCGCCAGTTTAGGTGGGAATGTTGCCGTTGCGGCTCAAGCCATGGTGCTGGCGGCGGCGTTAAAAGTGGGTTTGAATAAAGCGATTCAGGGTGAGGGATACGACGTAACCAGCACTCAGGCTCTAGTGGATGCCGTTTCTGCCAGTGTTGAGGTAGGTTTAACCATGGTAGGTGGTCATTTGGCAACCCAGTTTATGCAAGGCATGGGCAAGACAGCCCTGGCTCAATCCGTCGCACCCTCCGTGCAAAAAGTTTTTGGTCCAGCCGGCACCCGTATCTTCAACGCCGGTTTAGAAGGTAGCATTGATGCCACGATTGGCGGTATTGGTGAAGGCATTATTCAAGGCATGGCTCAGGATGAAACCTGGGCGGGTGGTGTTGAAGGCTTCTTCAAGAACATGGGAACCTCCGTTGGCGTGAATGCCGTCATGAGTGGAGTTATGGGTGGCATGGCTGGCGCTGGGTTCAAGAGTATTGGTGAAGTCTTTGGTCCTCGGTTAGGGAATCGAGCACCGCAGACACCACCAGCGAACTCAGATGCTCCCCCCTCGAACCTGCCAGATAGTCCCGAACGCACAACACCGACTTCGACAGGCGATTCCGTAGATGGAGAGATTAAGCCACCCGATAGCCAACCTGAGATAGAAAGTCCCAGTAGTACTCACCATGTAGAAACACCAACCCGTTCCGGTGCACAAGCAGATGAGCCAGGAGTCGTCGCTCAACAAACAACGCCAGGTGGACATACCCTCAAAGCCTTAGACGATGGGAATGTTGTCCTTTGCTCGGACTGCGAACTGATTGAGGTTCGCTATCAGACGCTCTTTGACAATAAAGACAACTATGATGCTAAATTACAAGGCGATTTAGATCTATTGGAAGCTGATCTCACAGAAATTAGACAGCTTCAGACGCGCAAGCAGACCCATCTAGATCTTAGTGACACTGAGGTACAACAACTCGATTTAGAAATTAAGCAAAAGCTAGCACGGGTTAAGGACGATCTCAATGACTTAGAAACCCAGCGATACAACGAGCTGAATAAAATTGAGAAAGAGCAACTGACTACTCAAGAAGAGCAAGAGTTAGTCGCCATTCAACAGCAACGTATCCAATCGCTAGATACTGAAGCAAATCTTAATCTGACGCCGGAACAAATTAATCACTTGGCTGGAAAATCGCCTGGGCAACCTCTCACTAAGGAACAACTCCAAAAACTGATGAGTCATGCTCAGCTCGATTGGAAGCAGGTCAAAGCCAACTACCTCAAGTATCCCAACTTAATGAAGCAAGTTGTGGACTACCGCACCAGCGAGGTACAAACAATAATTAATAAAATCAAGCAAGATTTAATTGAGGTAGAAGCTGTATTTCAGGATAAGTCTCGCATCAGCCAAATTGCTGCAGGCAGTACAGATCTCACCTCTGACTATGATATCGTGTTCTATAGTCCGAATAAAATTAAGGCAATTGAAGCGGTAGAACGGTTCAATGAAGAATTTAGAGAAAAGTTTGGCAGAGAATCCGGCTTTGTCTTCGATACTAATGTCTACACTCCCGGATTCTTACCCGATGCCGCTTATACGAAAGAAGCCGCGATCGTCGGCAAATTAAATCAGTTACAGGATGCCTGGAACAAAAAAATCAACAAAGAGGCAAAACTAGAAGAAATCGAAAAATCGCTTAAGTCTTTAGACGAGTCAGAATTATCCGGGCGCGGCGCGGCGGATATGGAAACAAACCGAACAGAACGACAAACGAAAAAAGAGCAACTTGAAGATGAGATAGCAGAGTTAGTTGAGGAAATTACCACCCTGAAACAAGAAACAAGATCATTGTGTAGAGAAGCTGGTAAAAAGCCGGGTTCGCTCAACACACCAAAGCAAGTTAGTGATAAATTAGACCAAATGACCGCGAAGCTGGATCAACAATATACGTTTGAAGCCCAGCGAAATGCACCAGCGGATCTAGAAACTGAAGCCAAGCTTGTTGCCGATCAAGATGTCATGGCTTTGACGCAGCAACGGCGGAATATGACGGATGAAGAATGGAAAGGATTTCAAAAAGATACACTTAATGGTTTGGACAGTGATCCGGAGGTTCAAGCCCAAACAACCGCTCGTTTCAAAGCGGCTGAGCAGGTTTACACTCAAGCCAGAAATGATCTAGATGCTGAAATTATCTTTCAAAATAAGGCGAAAAAACCTAATCATTCAGATCCAGCCCAAAGAAAAGTTTATCCTGAAGAGAACGTTGAAGCCATTAAGCTCCAGAACCCAAATGCAGAAATGGAAGCGAGTAATATTCTCTATGTCAAACGACTAGCAGAAGTTAAACGTATTTTGGCAGAACTTGAACCACTGAGAGAAAAAAGGCTAACCAAACAATTGAATAAGACAGAGAAAGCACGGCTCAATGAATTAACGATTGCGTGGAATAAGAAGCAAAGTGAGGCACTAATTTTTGCTAACGAAATTTACTATACCAGTGGTGCGGCTCAGCATGTGGTGGGTAATCAGCAGATGTTTTTAGGTCAAAAACTGACCCCTGAGGAGTACTTAAATGCCTTCAACGAACAAATCAGTTATGCACTCCAACACATTACACCGGAAGAAGGCTTGGGTGATGCTTTATGGACAAGTGGGAAATATACTGACCGGGCTGCCCGTGCGATTGATCAGTTAACCAAACTTGAGGGACTTCTCAAGGGTTCTCCAATTCCTCTTGATCAAAAACTTCAAGATAAGGTTAAAAAACTGGGGGAAATGGCAGAAACAATGGTAGATCTTAAGAAAGACAGAGGAAAGTATAAAAATAAAAATTTGTCTCCTGAACAGAAAGCAAAAGAAGCTCTAGAAATTGCTGAAAAATATCAAGGTGAATATAGATTTCAACTGGATAGCATCAATGGATTGCGCCAAGAACTGATTACCTTAAGCTTTCAAGTCAATCAGCAAGTCCGCAAACAAGGCTTAAGTTACAAAGGACAAAACTCCTTTAATCCAGTAACTAGCGGGCAATCAAACGCTGTAACTTCTGCTCAAACCGCTAGTGGTAGTCAAGCAAATCTTCCACATTCTCCTAACCACTCCAACACTCATCCAGCGAATCAAACTGTTGAATCTCCCAAAGATGTAGTCCCTGAATCATCTGCAAAAGTTGCTTATGCTGATATCAAAGAAAGACCTATCCTTGATGATCCCTATGCTCGAATTCGAGAATCCTCTCATGATATAGATGTTATTGCCAACTTAACGGGCTTGCCTAAAGAAGATGTGGCTTTAGCTAAAGAACACTTCATGGTAGACACACACGTCCTAGTAGATGATACCACTGGAGAACTTTACCGAGGAAGGTTCACTCCCGATCAACTCGATGTAATAGTCTGGGGGAAAGTCGTTGATGGTCAAGACCTTTCGCAGCTTGAGGTCAAGCACCTGCGTGACCTAATCCTCCATGAGAATGCAGAGGGACGCTACTTAAGGGCGGCTAAAAAAGAACTGGAGAAAGCTTTTAATGAAGGAAAACTTGAGGATATGCTTCGGAGCTTTTTAGCGGAGGAGAAGGGGATGAGTCCAGCCAAAATAAACCTGTTCCTAGAGAATGAACCTCACCCTATGACTCCCTATCGCTATGCCCATTGGAGAGCGCATTTTGGCGGAGGTCCTAATCCAAAGGTTTCAACGGATCTCGTCGATCAATTAATTCAAGAGAAATTGATAAACTATGAAGACTTGCTGTAACTTAGTGAGAAAGTCGGAGAATAACATCACTGGCTAATCGTTTCCTAAGGGGTAAAGAAATCTAATTATGTCTCCTACGGCTATCAGGCAACTTTTAGAGCAAGAGCGGTTTGTTGAAGTTCTCTATTTTGGTGCGCTTCAACTTGTGTCCTGTCCTACAGCAGAACTGCATCTCGACCTGGGTTTAGCATGCTGCGCTGCGATCAAACCAATTGCTCAACTTGAACGAGATTTAGCATCCGAAGATGAGACTAATCAATCGTATTTAGGACGATTAACCGTTGGTCGTGGTACAAGGCTAGTCAATGAGGGACTGCACCATTTGCTTCAAGCCACTCGTCTAGACCCCCAAATCCGATTTCCGCCCTCATTGGAGGCAATTACAATCAAGGTTTTGCGGGATCTGGAAGATTATTTAGGGCAAGAATTCAAGGGGTTTTCCGCTTCTGAACTGGATTACTCTCTGCGTTCAGCCGGATTGGCAGCTTTAGTATTACTGACTCGCTTACAAGGACTCGCTCCCGAACCATCAGGGGTATCATCAGATTTTAGGATTCAAGCCGCCGATGAAATTTTAGCAAAGGTATCTTCATCCTCACTCAAACAAGCCAGTTTCTACAACCTAAGTATAGATAATGCTTAAAAGTCAGGTTAACTCAGCAGACTGAATCAGCCTGTCCATCAATTCTTAGTTAAGGATGAATCGTTATGGAAGAAATAACTAAATGTGAAATCATTTCTACTCTCAGGGGTCATTCCGATTTTTTATACTGTCTTGCTATCAGCCCGGATGGACAAACATTATTCAGTGCCAGTCGAGATAAAACTATCAAAGTTTGGCATCTACAGAGTGGTGAAGAATTACGTACTCTTAGGGGCCACGAAAGCTTGGTTTTTGATTTAGTTATCAGCTCAAATGGTCAAATGTTAGTGAGTGGTAGTAGTGATGAAACGATAAAAGTATGGGACGTGCATAGGGGTGAAGAAATTATCACGATTAGAGGACATAAAGGACGAGTTAATGCTCTGGCTCTCAGTCCCGATGGACAGACTTTAGTGAGTACCAGTATGGATAAGACCATTAAGATTTGGCATCTCAAAACGGGTCAAGAGATTCGCACCTTCAGCCATAACTCTAGCTATGTTCATGATCTTACCATCAGTCCCGATGGACAGACGTTAGTCAGTGGAGGCAAAGCCAAAACCATCAAAATTTGGAATTTGCTCACGGGTCAAGAAATTCGTACTCTCATCGGTCATACTAACGATATTGATTCTGTTGCGATTAGTCCCGATGGACAAACTCTAGCCAGTGGCGGTTGGGACGAAACCATTAAATTGTGGCATCTCGCCAGTGGTCAAGAAATTCGTACCATACCTTGTGGATTTTTAGGGACAGTTCACTGTGCTACGTTTAGCCCAGATGGACAAACAATCGCTAGTGGTCATAAAGATGGAACGATTCGATTTTGGCAGGTAAAGACAGGTACACAGTTATTTGAGTTAGGGGAGCATTCTGATGGTGTTAATTGCGTGGTGTTCAGTCCTGATGGCAAAAGGTTAGCAAGTTGTGCATTATGGGATAAGACGATCAAGATATGGAAATTGCAATAAACTTTAGATTAGCCAACTATACGTGAGTAACAAGAGGTATTATCCCATGGTCAATCCCAATCATTTGGCACATCTTAAACAAGGCGCTGTGGCTTGGAATCAGTGGCGACAAGAAAATCATCCAGACATCTTGGGGGATTTTTCTAGGGCTGATTTGAGCAACATGGATTTGAGTGGGGTAAATCTGAGTAAGGCGAAATTGAATGATGCCAATCTCAGTGGCGCTAACCTCCGTGGAGCTAACCTGAATCAGGCTAAATTGTGGAGAGTTAACCTGCGAGAGGCTAACCTCACAGGTGCTACGTTGAGTGAGGCTTACCTTAATGATGTTGACCTGAGTGGTTTAAATTTGAGTGGAATTGATTTCAGCGAGGCATGGCTAGAAAAGGTGAATCTCCGTGGTGCAGATTTGTCTAATGCAAATTTGACCAATGCAACCCTGAATGGCGCTAATCTAGAAAATGCTAATTTAGACGGCGCTAATTTGTTTGGCATAAATCTCTACCAAGCTAATCTGCCAGGTGTCAATTTAGGGGGGCTAAATTTAGAAGAAGCGGATCTGAGTGAAGCTAACCTACAAGGTGTAACCTTAGAAGGAGCTAACCTAGAATATACCGCTATTGTAGAAACAAACCTACAAGGCGCTAACCTGAAGGGAGCCAACCTGAAAACGGCGAACCTAACTGATACTAACCTGGAAGATGCTAATCTTGAAGGCGCTAATCTTGAAGATGCTGTTTTATTTGGGGCGTTGCTCACTAATGCGAATCTCAATAACGCTAATTTGGAAGGCGTTGATTGGACGGGAGAGAGTATTTGACATTTTTAGGTTCTGATACTAGACAAAATGGTAGAAAACTACTCATTCCAATGTTTGCACACGTTGCAACAATATGCGGGGCAATCGGTTGTAATCTGTCCTGACGAACAACATTTTATAAGTGGCGGCGAAGATTATACGATTAAAATTGGGAATTTATTGACTAAGCAGGATATTAGCTACCTGAGAGGACATCAAGCACGAGTCACTTGTCTGGCGCTGAGTCCAGATGCGAAAACTCTAATTAGTGCTGACGATAGTCCTGATTATGTTATTAAAGTCTGGGACTTACAACTGAAACAGGAACGAATCACCCTTGAGCGTTTTCACACCAATCGAATTTCTTCCTTGGTGATTAGTCCAGACGGGACAACTCTTTTTAGTAGTGGTTGCGATCGCGAGGTGGGAATGTGGGATTTAACCACGGGTGAGCTAGTCCATACCTTTTGGCAAGATGACCGTGGTGTTTATTCCCTGGCAATTAGCCCAGATGGGAAATGTTTGGTCTGTGGCAATGGCAAGGGATATATTGATGTCTGGGATTTGACGACAAAACAAAAAGTAAAGTCTTTTCAAGGACATACTGAAGATATTCAGGCGTTGGCAATGAGTCCAGATGGGCAGATGCTAATTAGTGGTAGTGGTGAGTTTGAAGGTCGAGACTTTACTATCAAAGCCTGGGCGATGAAAACTGGGCAAGAACTTTATACCTGTCAGGGACATAGCAATGTGATCAAATCCCTGGCAATTAGTGCTGATGGACGGTACTTTGTCAGTGGGAGTGATGATACAACGATTAAGGTGTGGGATGTGCCAACCGGAGAATTAATCCGTACCCTGAGAGGACATCGCCATTATGTTAACGCTGTGGCGATTAGTCGCGATCGCGAAACCTTAATCAGCGCCAGTAACGATAAAACCCTGAGACAGTGGAATTTAGCCACAGGAGAACTTCTCCATACCTACGGCGGACATTCCAGCTATGTGAATTGTCTGGCGATGCATCCTCACGGTAACGTCTTTGCCAGTGGGAGTCACGACAATAGCATCAGAGTTTGGGATCTGCCCACGGGGAATGAACGAGTGATCCTGGCGGGGCAATCGCACTCAGGACTAACCGCGATTATTACCTCAAACGACGAGATTGTTGACATTATTCCGGCAGAAAATCCCCGCAGAAAAACTACAGGACATTCGGATTGGATTGAATGCCTAACATTTAGTCCAGATGGGCAAATTCTGGTTAGTGGGAGTGCCGATCACAGAATTAATTTGTGGAATTGGCAAACAGGCGCACTCCTGCACACACTTAAAGGTCATTCCGATAGAGTGCTAGCGGTTGCCGTAAGTCCAGATGGACAAACATTGGTGAGTGGTGCTAATGACAAAACGCTGAAACTGTGGAATTTGTCAACCGGAAAACTGATGCAGACGATTCCAGCATCAGCCCCCGTTCATAGCGTTGTGATTACTCCGTTGATTTCAAGGTTAAACCGTTCACTCCTGATTGCTGGTGTTGGTCAAACTATTCATATTTGGGATTGGGAAGCCAAGAATCAGCTTCAGACGTTGGTGGGACATGGTTTTGATGTAATAGCTTTGGCACTCACCGCTGAGAATCAAAGGTTAATTAGTGGTGCTATAGACGGCATCAAACTATGGGATTTGTGCCAAGGGGAGCAAATTTATACGATTAAAAAAAATGCCCATCAACTTGAATCAATGGCTATTCCTCCTGGGGGACAACCTCTGGTTAGCAGTCATGATGAAGAAGAAAAGACGATCAAGTTATGGAATTTGAAAGCCAGACAACCCCTTCAGACTCTGACTGGACATTCAAGTTTGATTACAAGTTGGATTAGAGGTGTCGCGATTACTCCGGATGGGAAAACGATTATCAGTGGCAGTTGGGATAAAACCATTAAAATTTGGGGCATAATTCAGTAGTTTTTCAGTCACGTAACCCAAAAAGTTTTAAAGGATACTGAAATCTAACTTTAACTCCAATTTAGTAAAGTATACTCATTACCCTTCTACTCTTGTAACCTTTTGCCCCCTTTCCCCTATACAAGAACGATACTACTGAACTTGATATGAGCTTGGATTATAACCCCCTCTTCCAAGGTGCTGCCCGTCTTGGACTTCTACTGGGCGCGATCGATTTACCCTGGAACCGCGTCACCCCCTACGTGGAAGCCTTTGCCAGCGAACTCAATGCTTACCAGGAACTATCTCTAGACAGCACCGCTACGACAGTCGGCTTAATGACCCGTGGAAGTGGCAAAGATTTCGCCTTTCGCATCGCTCGTTATCTGGAAAACCACGGCATTGATGAGTCAAGACTGCGACGTTTCTTAGTTCGAGCTAAATTCTTAGAGTACCAAAATCTTTTCTTTAAAGTCGAGATAAATTCAGCAGAACTTTTCGAGTTTTCCTACTATTTTCGTCAGCGTATTTCATTAGAGGTTGTTGGCGCTTGGTTACGGGATACGGGTGTTGATACTGAAGGACTTGCCTACGTTTATGCTTGTGCGAAAGAACTGCAAAAGCAAACGGTTCATTTCTTAGCAACGGCTGAACGTCCTCAAGGTGAAAGTCTGGAGAAAGTTTATTTTAGTCAACCCCAAGATTTAGAGGTTTGGGATAGAGCTAAAAATGCCAGTTACCTGGCTGGTTTAACCGAAAACTGTTGGCAACCCCTTGTCCCTTTCCAGACTAGGCTGAGAAATCAACCTCTCTTTTTGTCGTTGGCATTTTCGGGTGGACAATTTTGTCCTGGAATTAAACTGGATATTCAAGGAGTGACTCCCGATATCGTCGAGACGTTGATGCAGCAGGCGGGATGTTCCCCGGAGGTATGTAAGGGAACGCAACTGTTGCTCAACCTGTTTGAGAAGCAACAGTTTGACTATTTAGGAGTTCATCTCAACCCAAATACTTCTTTTGACACCAAAGTTTACGTTTATCACAGTTGTGATTAGTGATTGAGGAAGAAATAATTTGCCTATTTGATCTCAAAATTATTGGGGTATGACACTTTGAGGGCGGAATGTGGACTCGAAATCCGTGAAATCAGTGTTATTTCGCCTCCATCCAATTTTTACCCTCACTCACATCCACGACTAACGGGACAGCTAACTCAACGGCTGACTCCATTGTCTCTGGTATTTTTGCTTGCAATTCCTCCCATTCATGCGGCGGAACTTCAAAGACTAATTCATCATGGACTTGCAACAATAATCGCGCCTGGTAATTCTGTAACACCTGATGCATTTTGACCATGGCAATTTTGATAATATCCGCACTAGAACCTTGAATCGGAGCATTAGCAGCCGCTCGGAGTAACCCCGCGTCATATTGACCGATTCCCTTAAATTCATCCAGATTAATCTCTTTCGGATTTTTACCTTTAGCATCGCGCAATCGGTTACTATTAAATTCAAAGTAACGGCGACGTCCTAAAATCGTCTCCACATAACCCTTGGCGATCGCGTCCCGTTTCTTCTGCTCCAAATACCCAAAAACCTGGGCATAGCGCTGCTTCAATCGGTCAATAAATTCCTTTCCTTCTGCCACAGATACCCCCGCTTCCCTAGCAAATCGCTGAGGTCCCATACCGTAGATCACGCCAAAGTTAATTGTTTTTCCCAATCGTCGTTCGTCTGGCGTTACGGTTTCTTTTTCAAACAATAATTTAGCCGTTACTGCGTGAATATCCTGATTATTCCGGTAGGTTTCCACCAGTACGGGTTCTTGACTCAGATGTGCTAAAATACGTAACTCAATTTGGGAATAGTCTGCGGATACTAATAACCAACCGGGTTCAGGTAAAAATGCTTTGCGAATTTGGCGACTAAACGCCGTCCGAATCGGAATATTCTGTAAATTAGGATTCGATGAGGATAGACGCCCCGTGCTGGTTATGGTTTGATTAAAATCAGTATGTATGCGTTGGGTATCTTTATGAACCAGTTTCGGCAAAGCATCAACATAAGTGGATTTTAACTTAGAGAGGGTGCGGTGTTCGAGAATGGTATCAATAACCGGATGATCCCCTTGTAGCTTTTCCAATGTGGCATGATCCGTTGAGTACCCTGTTTTCATTTTGCGCGACTTGCGGCGGTCGAGATTCAGTTTTTCAAACAGTAATTCACTTAACTGTTTTGGAGATCCTAAATTAAATTCTTCTCCAGCTTGCTTGTAAGCGTTCTGTTCAATGTCTGCGAGTTTCTTTTCTAGAGATTCCGATAGTTCTTTGAGATAAGCCGTATCAATACGAATTCCCTGATATTCCATCTGGGCTAACACAGGTTCTAGCGGTTGCTCAACCTCAAGCAACAGCTTCTCTAGCGCCGGAATTGCTTTCAGTTCTTCCCTGAGTTTAGAAACCAGCTTAAACGTGGCATAGACTTGCATCCCGCAGTATTCTGCCACTGTTTTGCTACTCAATTCAGCAATGGTTTTTCCTTTGGGAATCTTTAAGTCTTTGTAGCTTTTTAGCTGAATTTGGGGGAAGTAGCGCTCCGTTAAGCTATTGAGGTTATGACTATTATCTGGATTGAGGACATAACTGGCTAGCATCGTATCCATGACTACCCCAGCTAGTTTAATCCCCTGAGTCCGTAAAACCAGACGGTCAAACTTTACATTTTGTAGCACTTTGGGATAGCGATCGCGCTCTAAAATAGGACGGAGTGCTTCGAGAACGGTCTGTTGGTCTAAATTCTGACCCTGGTTATGTGCGATCGGGATATAAGCAACATCTGTTGCTTCAAGTCCCCAACAGCAACCAATACCCACCAGTTCGGCGTTCCGTGGCTTCAAATCAGTGGTTTCTGTATCCCAAGCCACTGGAGTTTCTATGTTCGTGCAGTTTTCCAGAATATCGACCAGTTGGTCTAAATTATCTTTTGTATCAATAATTCTAGGTTGAATTGGACAACTGGCTGCCGCTTGTTTCTGATAGTCTTCTGTTTCATCGGCTGTCCAGAAAGATAGATCAGGACTACTGTCTTCAACCGAGGGTTCTGATTCTGTTCCTGCATCTTCCACCACGTTTCCACCAAAACGCTGCTGAATTTCGTCAATTTTCTTTAAGAAAAACTCGAATTCCAGTTTTTGCAAGAAAGGCTTAAGCACAGAGGTATCAAACCCTTCTAACTTACCCGCCTTTAATTCCACATCCACAGGTGCATCAAATGCCAATTGCGCTAAGTACTTAGAATGTTCAGCGTCTTGCTTTCCGGTTTCCAGTTTCGTTTTTACCGCACCTTTAATCTGATCGAGAGATGCATAAATCCCTTCTAGGGAACCAAAATCATTCAGTAACTTAACCGCCGTTTTTTCGCCAATTCCCCTCACTCCGGGAATATTATCGGATTTATCGCCACAAAGGGCTTTGTAATCCACCACCTGTTCGGGTGTAATACCCAGTTTATTTTTTACCCCTTGGGTGCTATATTCTTCCAGTCCAGTGGAACTGCCGCTTTTTAATGCCTTATGGCTGAGATAGAGAACTGTAATTGACTTTTGCGGATCGATGAGTTGAAATAGGTCGCGATCGCCGGTTAAAATTTTTACCTGATACCCTTCATCCGTCGCCCGATGTGCCAAGGTTGCTAAAACATCATCAGCTTCGTACCGTGGAACCGCCAATACCGGTAAATTCAACGCCCTCAGCAATTCTTTGAGATTCTGCAAATCTGGGATAAAGTCTTGGGGGGTTTCCGGTCTATCGGCTTTATAGGTATCATCCGCTTCATGACGAAATGTGGGCAATTCTAGGTCAAACGCCACCGCCATCGCCTGAGGTTGCTGGGAACTGATCACCTCTAGTAAGGATTTGAGAAAGCCAAAACACACACTGGTGGGTATCCCAGTCTTTGTTCGCAGTCCCCCATCTCGTCCTTTGGCAAAGGCGTAATAGGAACGGAACGCCAGAGAATGACCGTCAACCAGAATAAATAGTGGTTTTTCTGCTGTTGTTGAATCGGTAGAGGGAGAGGAGTTAGGCACAGGCATTGATTGAGACATAGCCTTATTTTAGCGAGTTACGTCTGCCTGTCAGGATGTGGTGTTGTTGAGAAACCATCAAACAAAAAGCAGTTGGCATTTCCATCCAACTACTTTCACGAGCTCAATTATTGAGTTTTTGACTCAAACAGCTAGCAATTACCGCTTAACAGCTTTGCGGCGACGGCTGATGAAGCCTAGCGCACCTACACCCAACAACGCTCCCACGGTACCCGGTTCAGGTACTGACTCATGTGTAACCTTAACCACCCAGTCTTGGTAGTCATAGTAGTAGTTGGTAGAATCCTTCTTGAACATTCCATCTTCCATACCAAGGAAGTAAGCACCTTCTTCTGCTACAGTCAAGAATTTGTCAGGGTTATTGGCAACATAATCTGGAGTCAGAGGATTGGGATATGACTGATCTGTTGCTGTATTGAACGTGTAACTATCTTTCTGAGCAACCCCAAAGCCAGAGAAGTTACTGGCTCCACCACCAAAGCCACGGTCTAATAATCCTAGCTGATATGTCACACCTTCTTCAAAGGTATATTGAACAGTACATTCCTCACCGATACTGATACCACAGGTTCCTAACCAATCATTGTCGTTACCGGAGCCAGGGTTGTATCGACCTAAGTCTTCTGTAAACAGCGAAGTGAATACTTCCCCAGACATAAAACCGAAGTCTGAGTAAGTCGCACCTCTAGAACCTAGCCCTTGTGGAACCACAACGCTAAATTCGTAAGTTTTACCATTCCCCTCAAATGTTCCTGTAGCGTGGGGAATAGGCATTGGACCGATACCCTTCATAAACGGGCTATTATCAATGACATCAACACCTAGAGTAATAGCGGCTGCAGGAGCAGCAAAACTTGCTAGTGTGGTAGCTGTGGCGGCAACAATACTTAATGTAGAAATAATTGGTAGTTTCATAATGGTAAGTCCTTCCCTTTAGCGGGTTATATTTGACCAGAGAAAAATCAGGATTAAGTTAATTAGTTTTCACTTCTGAAAGCCGATTTGCTTTTTCTCTCATAACTCTATATTAGAACACAACAAACTTTTGTCTAGAGATATTCCCCTTAAATGGGCATTTTTTATCAACTCTTTATCAATTTACTCATTTATATAAAGTTTTTGTGAAGCCAGACATCAATAAGTATAAATTCACAACGAGTCATAACTGTCTATCGCTGTTGCCTGTCAAATTAGATACATTCCCAGAAAAAAGGATGATGGACGACATGTTCACCTTGAGCAGTTTGCTTTGGTAACAAGCTGATACAACTTCCTCAATCCAAGAGCAGAAACTTTTCCGAAGGGTTCTCCATCTTGGACTTCCACAGGATTCGTCATTTGGAGGTATAGGCAATTTGTCAAATAATTGTTACAATTTTTAATATAGCTTGGGAACGGTTGACCCGTTCACAGAACATAGCCTTCGCCAAATGCAGGCTTGTGTCATCTGAATGTCCATTTTTTCTAACATTCAAGGAGATAACCATGTCCCAACCCATGCAACTTTCCCTCGAACAACAATTTAATATCCGCTCGTTTGAAACCCAGGTGCAGCAAATGAGCCGTGAGCAAGCTCAAGACTTTCTGGTTAAGCTCTACGAGCAAATGCTCATGCGTGAAAATATGTACAAGGAGTTTCTCAAACATGAATGGGGTCTAGAACCCAGTTAAAAGTACGAGCAGTGGTCCCTATGTAGTGGGCGACCTCCGTCTCTTGCTCGGTTCCTACGGCGGAAAGGAGCTGGGGATGCTGGGGCGTCAACTCTTATACAGCTGCAGTGAAAACACAATAAGTCATACAAAGTCATACACTAGAGAGCCAGTCCTGTTAAGGAATTTGACGAATTAACAGTTAGGCGGGTTAAGGACTATCGAAGAGTGTCCTGCTTCCTGGGATTTCTACAGGTGTACTACCAACCTCGGATTATTGGATGGGTTGCTAGAATACTTCACTCTCTGAAACCCAAAACGCCACACGAGTCAGAGGGGAGTGCAGCGAAGAGGCTAAAACGACTAGCTCAACCAAGATTCAGTAAAATTAAGCAAGAATGCTCTTGTTCTGATCTAAGAGTCATCAGAAGATCCTCTGTTTCCGTGACGGGAGTCTCCAGTAGGATTGGATGGCAAACTGATGTAGAGTTTGGATAGTTCAGACAAAGGGGCGTCCAATAATAACGTCGTCGATTTTCCTGGTGTTTTCGCAGAAAAAAAGCACACATTTACTATGCGAGGAACTATACCACTCCCCTGTTGATCCTGCGTCCCCAACTGGTTTCGACTTATACCTGTGAAGAACTCGACCTGCGCTGTCAACATTTATTCCGTTATTTTCTGATTCCTTATAACGGCGGTAAGGCGTCAGAGGATCTGTTGCAAAAGGTGAAAGCTTATGCTCAAAAGCGCCCGGATCACTCACTCTCTGAGTGCTTGTTAATGTGGGTGATTGAAGAAGTGGGACGTAAACCTGTTTCCAAGGAACAACAAGTCCAAGTCGCACAGGAAAAGCTGAAGCAGATTAAAGCTGACTTAGAAGCGCTGGGTTTGCAAGTTAAGACAGAAGTCCGAGTCGGTAATCCTTATCTGGAAGTTTTAGATGCGGCGACAGTGTTTGACATCCGCGCGATCGCGGTTTCCTCTGAAACAATCGGCCGTATTATTGAATTGCCTATCCGTAGCTTTGCTGGGGAATTAATGCGGCGTAGTTGGCATCCCGTTCTCTTCTTTCCACCACCGAGTTAAATTTATTGGTCAGGGAACTTCTGCTATACTAACTTGGCAAAGCCCTGCCGTAGCTGTTGCTCTCGCTGCCTGAGTTCAGCAATCAACTCATTTTCTCCCAAGACAACACCACCTCTGGTAATTTGTTGCTTCGCTTGAAGTTTGTGCGCCAGTTGATGGCAGAGCTGACATTTGCCTAAAATACCCATAATTGATGGAGAAAATTTCGCAAAAACGAATTCATCTTCTGAAGTAAACCCCTTTTTGTCAATTCGCTGCGATAAGTCTCCGTGAGGGTTTAAATGAGGTTTGAGCTTGTTGATAAATTGGGCAACAGCAACAACCTCTTTTTGGCGATTCAACAGGGGCCACGCCAGGATGGTATAAGTGCGGTACCCTGTTTTTTGATCCGTTTTCTTCGCTTGTTCTGAACGGGGGTCGTCGTAGACATCAAAGGGAATATTGATCATGTTGGACGAGTGGGCAGCTAAACCAACAATTCCCTTGTTCATGGGGATATCAATGATTAAAGACCCCCCTTTTCCATCCTCAGCGATTAAAGAACCCACTTCCTTCTTGTGCTGATCGATCAAAAAGATGCTGGCGCGATCAGCACTCAGCAAGTCTCCAGCTTTACGAGTGATACGACCTAACATTTCACAAAGAGTGCGTACCAAATCCTGTAACGCTTTATCTACCGTATCTTTTTCGACGGAAAAATAGGAGTTAATTTGATTCTCACCCGAATTAAAGGCTACAGAAGATACAGAGGTGAGCGATGATTCTTGTCCCTCCAAGCCAGCCACTTCTCGCCAATCCAGTCCTAATAGCTGACAAATTTGCAGAAAGTTCAGCCGATTAACTGGCTGACCTTTGAGAAAAAGATTATTAATTACAATAGGTAGCGATCGACCTAGCTGTTCAGCTAGCTCTTGCTCTTGTCCGTTACTCTTATATCTCCAAGCTTGTTCGACAGCTTGGATATATTTAGGATGCACACTCAATGTTTTTGACATCGACATCATACAGGAGTAGCGGAATTCTACTTTAAGGATACAATAACTTTCCCGGAGCTAGCATCAGCCAATTAACGTAATCTGAATACGATATTTGTCTTAGTACACCTTTATCATTCGTCAGGGAACAGGGAACAGGGAACAGGGTAAGGTAGAGTTGTGAGTTAACTCACAACTAACTCCCCCAGCTTCCCCAGATTCCCCAGCTTCCCCAGCCCTACCTACTTTTCCTTTGCCTCGTCCGGGGACTTGGCATCAAAGTAAGCTTCCAACACCTGCTTAACCATCGGTGCAGCTACGGAACCGCCACCACCACCGGAATGTTCAGCAAAAGCGACCACGACAATCTCGGGTTTATCGAATGGCGCAAAGGCACCAAACCAGGCGTGAGGCTTTCCAGGTGGCGCTTCGGCTGTGCCACTCTTTCCAGCTACCGGCGGTAGATGAGGCACATTTAACACTTGTCCCGTACCACCATCAACCACCGCTCGTAATCCCTTACGTAGTGTGTCTATCGTTGAAGGCTTCATTTCCATTGACACCCGCCAATTGTTTAACGCCTCATTGTCCTTATGTAAATGTGGTTTAACTCGATAGCCACCATTAGCCGGAACAGCAAACATGACTGCCACTTGCAGGGGTGTTGCCTGAGTAAATCCCTGACCAATGGACATATTCACGGTATCTCCCACTGTCCATTCCCAGTTGAAGCGCTCCCGCTTCCAGGTATCATCCGCAATCAAACCGGCAGCTTCTTCAGACAACTCAATTCCCGTGGGTTGACCAAATCCATAGTTCCTTGCCCATTTAATCAGAGTCGGTCCACCTACCCCTTTGCCAATTTGACCATGAAACGTATTACTACTCCACGCCATAGCTTGCTGGTATCCCAACGGGCCAAAACCGGCACGGTTCCATTCGCCAAAGGATGTACCCCCAACATTCAGGGCGGCAAAGGTGGGCAACACGGTACCTGGTCCAAATTTCCCTGACTCCATACCCGCGGTTTGGGTCACCACCTTAAACGTACTTGCCGGGGGAAATCCGCGCATCGCCCGATTGACAAAGGGATTTCCTTTCCCTTGCAATTGCTTCCACATATCTGGAGTAATCCGGCTTGAGAAAATGTTGGGATCGAATGTAGGGCGGCTAACCATGGCTAAAACCGCTCCATTTCTGGGATCAAGGGCGACAATCGCACCCTTTTGATTCCCCAATGCGGCTTCGGCTGCCTTCTGGGTCTTTAAATCAAGGGTAATTTGCAGGTCTTTGCCTGATTTTGCCTCTTTCTCACCCAGAATGCTCAGAACTCGACCTGCACCATCGACCTCCACTTGCTGACCGCCCCATTCTCCTCGCAGGCTTGGTTCAAAGGCTTCTTCAACCCCCATCTTCCCAGCAACATCGCCCATGCGATACCCTTGGGCGCGACGTTGTCCTAGTTCTTGATCATTCAGTTCCCCGGTATATCCCAAAACGTGAGCACCTACATCCCCATTGGGATAGTCCCTTACCGCTTCGATATCCACCTCGATGCCATCCAGTTGATGGCTATACTCCTGTAAAGCGGTGATTTGGGCAGGTGAAAGCCCCCGTTCAATTCGGATCAGCGAGGGTGAATCAAAGCCAGCCCGTTCGACTCGTTTTTGAATCTCATCTTCGGGAAGATCTAACAGTTGGGATAGACGTTGGCGCGTTTGGGGCCATTCATCTTTTTTCAGCGCCACGGGCCATAAGAACACTGAATGAGACAAGCGAGAGCTGGCAAGCACTTTGCCCTTACGGTCGAAAATATTGCCCCGCACTGGTTGCTTCGGTACCAGCCGAATCCGGTTATTTTCAGCCAGTTGTCGGTTACGTTCTCCCTGAACCAACTGTAAGTACGCCAAACGAGAACCCATTGCCCCGACTAGGAACAAACTGACAATCAGCATGACAATGACCGATTGGTAATTGCGTCCAACGGTACGGGGTGTCGTTTGGCGACCTCCGGAATAGGGCTGAATCACGGTCATAGTAAACGGCTTCTCAACTCTCTTTAGTAGTTTGTACTCAGTCTAGTGTTGATTGTGACGCTTTTTTCACAGAAGTGGCTTATCTGTGCCAAACTAGGTCGTTAACCCAGTCGCATCAAGGTGAAATAATAGCGCATCCTTTCCTCGAATGCATTTTTAGCGGGTCAATTCTTTGAAGCCACCCCGCCAGGTTAGTAGACAGATAAAATAGACCCAAGTATAAAAAAAAGGATTAACGAATTCACATTGGATCGGGTTTCATTGGTTAAATCAGGGCGACTTTGCGCTAGTGAATGAATTATTATGTTTCAACCTTCCGTTAAAGACCAACGCGCTCCGGATGCTACGGCTGAGCTTGATGTTGAACTCCGCAAGGTTTTCAAGGTTTTCAATGGCGAGACCGCGGTTCGGGGAATTGACTTGAAGATCCGACGGGGAGAATTTTTTAGCATTCTCGGTCCATCGGGTTGCGGTAAAACGACTACCCTGCGCTTAGTGGCAGGATTTGAGTCTCCGTCTGCAGGTGAGGTTTTGATTCAAGGGCAACCCATGAATCACATACCTCCTCACCGCCGACCTGTCAATACAGTATTTCAAAGTTATGCTTTATTCAATCACCTGACGGTTGCGGAAAATGTCGCCTTCGGGTTGCGACTGAAAAAACTCAAGGGGACAGACGTTGAGGAGCGAGTCAAACAAGCCCTCAAACAGGTGCAAATGGAAACTTATAGCAATCGATTTCCCGCTCAACTGTCTGGAGGACAACAACAACGGGTAGCATTAGCACGAGCCTTGGTGAATCGTCCTACTGTTCTATTGTTGGATGAACCCTTGGGGGCGTTAGATTTTAAGCTTCGCAAAGAAATGCAGGTGGAACTCTCCAACTTGCATCAGGATTTGGGGTTAACGTTTATTATGGTGACCCACGACCAAGAAGAAGCGCTGAGCCTGTCTGATCGGATTGCCGTGATGGAGGCGGGGAAAATTGAACAAGTGGGCAACCCCACTGAAATCTACGAACGTCCCCGTACCCCCTTTGTGGCTGATTTTATCGGTGATACGAATCTGTTTAAGGGTCGCCTGCACGCTGCCGATTCTTCTACGCTACAAATTATCACGTCCAGCGGTTTGGAAATGGTTGTGCAATCCCCTGACGCCAAAGAATGGATGAGTAACTCTAAGGAAATGGTGGTTAGCGTGCGTCCGGAGAAAATTCGCTTGAGTCTTTCACCACCCAACTCAACCGTGAATTGCTTTGAAGGTCGTCTCAAACATGTTATGTATCTGGGAACTCACGTTCACTTGGTCGTGGAACTCCTAACTGGCGATCGCCTGACGGTTATGCTGCCGAATAATGCTATGAACAAGCTACCCGAACCCCATACCTCAGTGTACGCCCGTTGGGCAACGACCGATTGTATCGCGTTAGAGGAGTAATTACTATGGCACAATCAGGAGTCAGGTTGTTTTTAGCTGAATTGGAGTCGCACTGTAACTCGAGTGCGATCGCGACGTTCCTCAATAGTGATGGAGAGTCGTTTGCCATTGACCTTAATCGTCAGGGACATAAGGTAACGTATGGAACGGATTTGGATATTAAGGAATTCTTTGTCGCCAAACTTTTGGGGGGGTGTCAACCTCATGGCTCGTTGATCCTGCGTTCGTTTACGCCGGATATTGACGAATTTACCCAGTTACCCATCAAAGAATTACGGGGCTATGTTCTGCAAGGGACAGGGAATGATCTCGAATTTGAGAAACTTCCTCCCAAGATCATGTTTGCCTGTCACAACACCGATGCTGAAACTGGGGAACCTTTGCCCCTAGAACAATCTGTCCGCTATTGCTAAAGTTGTTGTTCGTCCTTTGTCATTCGTCCTTCGTTCTTCGTTAGGGAACAGGGAACAGGGAACAGGGAATTCTTAGTTGTCCTTGGTTGTTGACCAATGACTATTAATGACTGGTTGCTAATAGCGTTAAAGCCATGACCAATGACTAATGACCAATGACCAATAACCAATGACTAATGACTAATGACTAATGACTAATCAGCCAACATCCCGAAAACGACCAACCCGCCGTCAGTTTTTACAAGCGGCGGCTTTAACCCTACCTTGGCTAACGCTGTCAGGGTGTGGCTGGAGACTGGCGAATGTGCGTCCGGCGGCGGGGAGTCAAGATGATGCCAATCTGTTATACATTTATACGTGGGCTGGCTATACTGACCAAGATTTGTTAGACCGCTTTGAAGAAGAAACCGGGATTAGAGCGATCGCGGATGTCTATGATTCTAATGAAGCGATGTTGGCTCGATTGCAAGCGGGTGGTGGGGGCGCTTATAGCATCATTTATCCTTCGGAGTACATGGTGCAAAAGATGATCAATATGGGGATGTTGCTAGAACTCGACCAACCCCGCATCGAGGGGATGTATCGGTTGTTTCCCCGTTTTCAGCAAGCCGACTATGATCCGGGGAATCGCCACTCTGTTCCTGTCAGTTGGGGAACCACAGGCTTGATTTACAATACCCAGCAAGTCCAACCCCCGCCAGAGGATTGGGATTATCTGTGGGTGTATCAGCAGCAGTTGGCAAAACGGATGACGTTGGTCAATGATGTGCGAGAAGTTATGGGTGCGGCGTTGAAAAAGTTGGGGTATTCTTACAATTCCACCAACGTGGAACATATTCAAGCCGCCTATCAAGCCCTGATGGACTTAAAACCTGCGATCGCGTCTTTTACATCTGATGCTTGGCGTCCCCAGATTCTCAGCGGAGATTTAAAGATTGCCATGTGTTATTCGTCCGATGCCACGGAAATCATGCCAGAAAATGAAGATTTACGCTATGCGCTTCCAGAAAGTGGCTCCTCTCTCTGGATTGATACCCTAGCCATTCCTAAAACCGCTCCCAATGTCGAGGGCGCTTATGCTTGGATTAATTTTATGTTGCAGCCGGATGTCGCCGCACGCATCGTGGAACGCCTAAGTTTTGCGACGCCCAATAAAGCTGCTTATAATCTCTTACCGCCTGACCTGAAAAATGATACCAGTCTATTTCCTCCAGAAGAAGCCCTGGAACGGTGCGAAAATTTGGAACCGTTAGGAGATGTTGAAGCCGTCTATGACCGCTATTGGACTAAATTGACCAGCGCCTAATTATAGCTGTCGTCCTAACGGTTAGGACTTTCTTTAACGCCTAAAATGACCCCAACTTTTGCCCTCTGTCTCCTTCTATAAATGCTGACTAATTCATAATCAATACTTATACTGTGTCTACCGACAAAAAAGTTTCCCCCACCTCCTTACCCAATCCCGCAGCCAAAGATCATCAGGCTGAACCATTTATCGAAGAACCCACCCGTTCTAGACGCCAGTGGTTAGAACCCTTGGCGTTATTAGGACCGGCTGGACTGTGGCTGTTTTTATTGTTGGTTTTACCCACTCTGATCATCTTCGAGTTGAGCTTGGTTCCTGATATTAAACCGGGGGATATTGTTAACCCGTCGGGACTGGAGAACTATCTGCGCGTCTTTGAACCAATCAATTTGCAGGTGATGGGGCGATCCGTGTTTTTTGCAGTAGGTACGATGGCGATTTGTCTGGTGTTGGGGTTCCCAGTAGCCTACTGGATTGCTCAGATGGCACCGAAGCGCTGGCAGAATTTACTCCTGTTAGGGTTTATCCTACCCAATTTTACCTCCTCCCTGTTGCGCTCTTATGCCTGGATTACGATTCTGCGACCCACCGGGGTACTCAATAGCATCTTAACCTCGATTGGCTTACCCGCGTTGGAACTCTTAAATACCAGTTCGGCGGTATTAATTGGTATGGCGTATAGTTATTTACCGTATATGGTATTAATTCTCTATGCGTCCTTAGAGAAATTAGATCGGCGTTTATTGGAAGCGGCGGCGGATTTGGGTGCTAATCCGGTGCAAACGTTCTGGAAAGTAACCATACCCCAAACCTTTTCCGGTATTGCGGCGGGTTCGATTCTGGTGTTTATTACCGCTTTGGGGGATTTCGTTGATCCGGAGTTGTTAGGGGGGGCTTCCAGCATGACGGTATCTCGTCTCATTTACAACCAGTTTCTGGGCGCAACCCAAAACTGGGGATTTGGTTCAGCGCTGAGTATGGTGTTAATCTTTGCCGTGAGTATTGCGATCGCGCTTTTAATTAAGTACGGGGATATGGAACCGCAACGCTAGTTCGTTCTTCGCTGGCTAATATTCAGCCAGTACGTTTTCGCTTTTCTCCCCCAGAAAATTGCTATTTGTAACAACTCCTAAACTTTGGTAAATACTGTTTGGCAGCCAGGGAGAACCATGTTACTTTGAATATGGAGATCGTCCTCCAGAGACAATAACTGGAGAAAAACCAACGAAGAGTCAGAGGTGATGACGATCATCCCCAATCTTTGGCTCTGCCACAGAAGTAACCAACCTAGCGTAGCCTTAAGGGGTTAGATTCGGTGAAAACCGAAACCCAACTCAAGTCCAGAAAGACACATTTATGCGGGTCAATAAGCGGTGAATCTGTGGATTTTGTAATCTGTGGATTTTGTAAACAGTAGTAAGCTCAGATTAAAACCTGAAAAATTAACGGCTTGAAAAGTCCTAATAGAACGATCACTTGGGTCTAATCTCTTTGGTTAGACCCATTTGATTATGCCATTTGATTATGATTGATATCATGTCCGGTTGAAGTCTGTCAATTGTAGGGGCGGGTTTAGCCGTTTAATTTGGTTATCTACCGATAACCTCAAAAGCAAAACCCGCCCTGTGTCATAAACAGGAGATATACGTTTAGCGAACACTAATCGGTTCAGTCGGCTGATTCAAACCCCGTTCTGCCAGCATCGTATTTTCCAGAACTGTAAGCGCTTGCTTATATTGGGGATCTTCGATTGTGGCACGTAACATCGGTTGGGTAACCAAACGCCGCTGTTGGGCGCGAGTTAAATCAATTTTCACATCAGGGTTAATTCCTTTGTGATTAATATCAATACCACTGGGAGGATAGTAGCGGGAAATCGTAACCGCTAAACCTGAACCATCCGACAAGGAATGAACCGACTGTACCACCGCCTTGCCAAACGTCGTCGAACCGACAACCCTCGCCCGTTTATTATCCTTCAGCGCACCCGCTAGGATTTCACTGGCGCTAGCTGAATTGCCATCAACTAAAACAACCAGGGGAAGCTGAGTTAGTGCGCTTTGATTCGCCGAAAACTTCTGTTCTCCACCTTTGCGATCAATGGTGTGGACAATCTCACCCTCATCGAGCCACATCCGGGCAATTTCAATACTGGCGTACAATAATCCACCAGGATTACCACGCAAATCTAAAACATAACCATTCACATCTTGGCTATTCAGATTGCGAATTGCCCGTTGCATTTGTTCAGGTGCGTGGGAACTAAATTCATCAATGCTGATATAACCCACCCGCATTTGACCTTCCTGCTTGAGGGTATAGTGTACAGACGGTAGCTCAATCTGAGCGCGGGTTAAAGTAACATCAAAGTGATTTTGCCCTTGACGAGATATTTTCAGAGTGACGGATGAGCCAACTTCTCCGCGAATTAACGCCGAGGCTTCTTCCGCACTCATCCCTTGAGTGGATTTGCCATCAATAGCGATAATTTTGTCTCCAGATTTAAGTTCGGCTTTGAATGCCGGTGAATTTTCAATCGGCTCAATAATAACCAGCTTCTGGGTTTTCTCATCCACACCCATGCGAATCCCTACCCCAGACAGTTCACCTGCTGTTTGATCCGTTAAGGCTTTGAATTGTTCGGGTTCTAAAAAGCGAGTGTAGGGATCACCGATGGGTTCTAGGGCGTCGCGAATGGCTTTGTAGGCTTGTTCTGGGGACGTATAATTGCGGTTGAGTAGCTGTTGACGGGTCGCTTGCCAATCCACTTGATTGAACGAGGGATCAACGTATTCCTGATTAACAATTTGCCAAACTTCATCAACAACCGTCTTGGGACTATCCTCAAGCGCCGCAAAGACAGAGCGATTGCTGCCAATTGGGGCTAACCATGATAATGTGGCTGTTGTTGCGATCGCACCCGTTACGAGGATGCTTTTCAGCCAAGGGAAGGTTTTAGAATATTGATTCATGGGAAATACGTCGAACAGACTATGGGTTGGTTTAAAGCGGACAGTCAAAGCGTACCCAGTCGTTGGCTGCAATAATTAGCATTCCCTGAGTAGGGATAGCATGGTTCTGGCGGCATCAAATCCGTCTATTGCTACTATACTCAACTTATCTGGCTAATTTCCAGAAATTTTGTGCCAGTTGACCTATTGTCCTGGTGATGAAGACAATGTCTTCGCCTCGGGCAGTAAGAGTGAATCAAGTGGTAAGCCTCAGTGAGACGATTGATAACACGCCATTGGCTAGGGGTTGCGCGTTGGCTACTGTCTAAGCAACGACTACGCTGGTTAGGCTTAGGGCTATTGAGCCTAGTCGTTATTCTTAGTATAGGGTTACTTTCTAGTATCTTCAGATTGTCGGCAGGAGCCGCTGCACCTGTAGATACGTTCTTTGTTTTGGGGGGAAGTATTCGCCGGGAGGTTTATGTGACTCAGTTAGTGAAGCAACATCCCCAAACTCCGGTTTTGATTTCTCAAGGCTCTGATGAACCCTGTATTTTGCTCATATTCCAAAAGTATAACGCGCCCATGGGTCAGGTTTGGTTAGAAAAATGTGCGGATTCCACGTTTGGTAATTTCTACTTCGGTATTCCGATTTTACGGCAGTGGGGGGTGCGTCATGTTCAGTTAATTACTTCTCCCACCCATCTACCACGAGCGGGGTGGATGGCGCAAATTCTTTTGGGAGCAAATGGGATTTGGGTGGATGTGGATACGGTGCAGGAGAAGGGAATTCCGGGGAATCAAGAATCATGGTGGAAAACGGGACTTGATGTGACGCGCAGTCTGGTTTGGGCGCTATTGAGTCAAGGAATTCAGCCTCACTGTTCCGAGGTTACGCCACTAACTGAGGTTGATTTAGACGCTTGGCAAAAGTCAGGCTTTGATTGTGAGTATCAATGGTGGTTGAAGCTGGATTATTGATTGGCGAAGCGCTGATGTCTAAAAAATAGTTGGCTATCACCGTAGTAAGATGCCACAAATTCCGAGGTGGTTTCCAGATGTCCGATAAGTTGGGCATTTTGGCGATAACTTGGCTCGTCTATGATATCAGCGTTCTGATCGGCGTTTTCGTCTCCTACGTTTTGGGGAACAACAGCATAGAGAGAAAATAAACAGGTTCCAGCCGGAATCGTGGCTAGGTCATCTCTGAAATCATGGGGTGGCTGTTCAGGAAACTGAAGATTGGGATTGGGAACCAGAAAAAGGCGATAGGGATAAAAGGGATCAGGTTCTAGATGACCCGTTTGGTCGATTTGGGCAAAGCCTTGCAAATAGAGTTTGCGGGGAAATTTGCTGACGCGGCGGAAGATTGAATTAATCAATTTAGAACCTAAATCATTTTCTGCGGGAACGATATTAGATAATTCATTGGCAAAGAAATTATAGTTATTACCTTGACCAGTGAGGGAAACCAACGCCGAGACATTTTCCGAGGGTTGGCCATCCACCAAAAGCTTTAGGGCTAACCCTGGGGCAAATCCGCGATCGCTGGGATCACCGGTGAGGGATAATCGAAGCAGACCGTAGTCAGCACCTTTAAATAAACCAGTAAATGGACTATTCTGGGTTGGGATCAACTTAACCTTAGCAACACTGGCGTGGGCGTGAATGGCTTTGTTCCATTTGCGAGGTGCTTCATCGGATAAGCGATCCATTTTGATGCTCAAAAAGGTAAAAAATAAACCGATAACGTCAATTTTTTTCAGTGGCGGTAGGGTATCGTAGCGGGATGCTAAAATTCTTTGCTGCCAAATCAAGTCCTGCTTTTTTGCAGCCGTCCAGGATTCATAGTCGGCAGGGAGAGGTTCTATATTGTGGGCATTATGCCAAAATTTTTGTAGATTTTTCATGGAGGTGACTGGGTAAAAAAGTATGTCGATTTATTGTTATTTTTGCTTAACACTTCATCCTTCATCTCTCAAATTTATGGGTTAAATCCATTAGTTTTTTCTGGTATTCCTAGAAACCGGGTTTCTCGTGAGGATGACCAATATCAACCTTTCACCCAAAGAAACCCGGTTTCTTGACCGATGTCCTAGCCACCCATACTCCCCATGGAACAAAAAGCGAAGCAACATCTGGTCTCCCCCATGGAACAAAAGCGAAGCATCCGCTAGCTTCCCCCTTTTTAAGGGGGACGGGAGGGGGATCTATAAGGGGCGTTGCGACCCCTCCACACCTCCGCCGCAACGCTTCGCTAGTTACGATTACCTATTGCCCATTGCCTATTCCCTATTCCCTATTGCCCAATCTCAACAATTAATACCCCGAAACACCGACTTTACGCCAAGGAGCAAAGGCATTTTGTACACCAAATAAAGCGGGGCTGACGGTGGGATAATGGCGGCGCAAGACAGTTAACATACTGTTGTTGTCAATCCAATCTAAACCCCATTGAGTATAGACTTCGGCGGTGTAGTCTTTGGTGAAGAATCGATCGCTCTTGAGTCGTCGGGATGCCATTAGGATAAAGATACGGAAGGCTGTGTCACTGAAGCCAAATCCGGCGGGTGGGTTTTCGGCAAACATACCCACCATTAAATCAACGCTGTCGATGTTGTTGTTGTAAACCTCCCGGAGTTCCTTTGCCCATTGCGGGTTCTCGGTGATGTCCTCAAAGGTTTTGACTCGTTCACGACCAATGAGTTCACGGAATTGATTATAACGGGGAACGCCGCGTTCGCGATCGCGTAATATATCCACAGCAGCTAAATCGAAAACTTCGCCGTTATCCCGGACTAATTGCTGTAGTAAACGCGGGTAGTTATGTAAGGTAATCGCCCCAGGATGAGTAATGCCAAAGGAGTAGAATAAATCGGGCATCCCTACTTTATCGACTAAATTACGACTGCGATTTCCTGATACTTCAAATAGATTTTCGGTAAATCGCAATTCCCCATTGTCGAGAGAGTAAAATTCAAACTCATCTGGCATTAAGGGATGCATCCGATAGACGGAGACAAATTCTTCGGTGAGATAGTAGGGGGCAGTATGATGATCTGTCGTTGAGCCGACAATCCCACTCAGGAGTTCCCCCTCTCCAATGCGCCCAAATAAGCGTTTGACATGTGAACCTAATAATCCCCACCAGTTAGCGTTCATAGCAATTTCTAAAGCTGGATGTCCTAGGATTGCAGGCGTCCATTCAACGGTGTGGATTTTAGCGAGTAAGGCGGCGTTAATCAGTCGGGCGTGGTTGAACAGATCATCGTCTGTCCAGTCGGGATATTCATTTTTGAGATGATCACATACGGTGTTATGTTCTTTGACAAATAGAGTATGTAACATACTCAAACCCACCCACCAGTTTTCATCAAAACCAACGAGATCAACGCCATTTTCAGGGTTAATGGGTAATAAGTCATCCTCGCCAATAATTAGCTTCCCATCACTATGAGTCCGCAGCTTATCAATGGTTTCTTGATCACTGCCATAAATTTGCGACGCATCCCACCAATGAGTAACTCGGTTCAGAAAGGTAGGCGGATTTTTGGTATCTTCGTCGGGGCGGGTTGAGTCGGGTAACGTTGTTCCTACTTCTAAAGGTCGATAGTCTTGGGGCCAGGGATCATCGGCTTCTAGAGGAATCTCAACTTTCTGGTCGAATGTACCCCCATGGGCGAACCAGTCATGGGTTTGAAATTGAATCCAAGAGGCGGCATGTAGGTTTAATGTGCTAGCGGGTACAAATTCATCCCGCGTCAGTAATTTGCGGCTAATTGTGCGCGGATTGGGTTCGAGTAAATTCTTTTGGTCAGGGTGAGTGTATTGGAGGGGAACATTGCGTCCAAAACGGGAACCCGCCCGACCCATTTCTGGCTGTTCCAGGTCATTAAAACTCCCGTCGGCTGTGCGAATCTTGAGATGGTCACCCTCTGGACTGGGTGTAGGTTGTGTCCCCTCACCTTGGGTCGGTAATTTTGCGGTATCATGTAGATTTTCTTCCCGCAGCCGGTTCCGGAACTGGAATAACTTGACTAATGCCAAGGGAACGGGGAATTGATGCCAAGGTTTTTGCTGACCTCGACCTGATTGGGATGATTTAGCCATGATGTTAATTCCTTTTATTTGGATACAATATTTAACAATTCTGTCGGAGCGTAATCGGGACGAAAACCAATAGTCTTTATAGTAAATCTCTATCTTGTTTCCGACAAGCCCTTTGAGTAAATTTCCTGAATTAATCTCAACTCTCCCCAATTTATACCAATTCAAGGGCTGCGAGTTCTCAGCCGTTAACTTTTATTGTCCCTACCTCCTGATCTTATGGTGCTAACACCCCTCAGCCCATTCGCCACAAAACCTGAATACTTTTAACAAAACTTAAAATACCTCCCCATTTTTTTCAGGATTTGCCATAATCAAAAAATTAGAATATTCTGGATTTTTGTCGCCACCTGACAAAAAGGCATACCTACGAATCAAGTCCGGAAATGCCAACATACCTTAAACCCTGTGTATCCACTGCATCTTCTATAAACATCCGCTGCTGGCAATAACGAATGACATGACCAATGACAACGATATCATTTTTCAACCGCTAACATTCCGAAACCTCACCGTCAGTAATCGCATCTTTCGGTCGAATATTTCCGGCAGATTCGATAATTATGACGGTTCCGGAAACCAAGCCCGAATCAATTGGGAACAAAAGTTTGCCCAGGGAGGCGTCGGCGCGATTATTTCATCGTTTACGCCAGTACAAATTCGCGGACGAATCCTGCCAAATTATGCCACGATTGACAGAGATGACCGTATTCCATTCTGGCGTAAACTTGGTGAGGTGGTGCATGAGTACGACTGTAAATTTATCATGCAACTGAGCCATTCTGGGCGTCAGCAGGATGTGAGTGGCGTAGAAAACCTTAATTTAAAAGCCCTCAGTTCAACCAGTATCACAGAATCGTTTCATGGTTTTGAATGCCAAGCCATGACCAAGGCTGAGATTCAAGAAACAGTTCAGGCGTTTGCGGCGGGGGCGAGACGGGCGCGAGAGGCGGGATTGGATGGGGTAGAACTACATAGTGCTAATGGTTATTTAATTACCCAATTTCTCAGTTCTGGGATTAATGACCGCCATGATGAATATGGGGGATCATTAGAAAATCGCGCTCGCTTTTTGTTAGAGATTATTAAAGCCATTCGTCAGGAAGTGGGTGATGACTTTCACCTTCAAGCCAAGATTAGTGCGGTGGAGTATAATAATGCTGTGATTCCCTGGGAAAAACCAGGGAATACGCTAGAGGATTCGATTCAAGTCTGTCAGTGGATGGAAGCGGCTGGAGTGGATGCAATTCATGTTTCTACGGGGAGTATATTTCCTCATCCCTTGAACCCTCCTGGTGAATTTCCCCGCATCGAGGCGATGCGCTGGTATGATTTGATGTTATCCAGTGGGATTCATACCTTTCGCAACTATTTATTATTTCGGTTTCCCCTGTTGCATCCGATTTTCTTATTCTTATGGAATCGGGTTCAGAAACAGACCCAAGACCAACCGATTCAGGGATTAGAGGTAAAGGCGCAAGCTTTGAACGAGTCGTTCCAGAGGTTTGTGAGTTCTGAACAGATGCAGGAACTTCTACAAAAGTATCAGGGGGTTAGTATTCGTCACGCGGCTGAGATTAAAAAGCAGGTGAATATTCCAGTGATATGTACTGGAGGCTTTCAACAGGCGTCCTATATTCGTCAGGCTATTCAGGAGAACTTCTGTGATGCGGTTAGTATTGCCCGCCCTTTGGTGGCGAATAATGACCTAGTGCATCAGTTTAAGGCAGGAAAAGACTTGCCTGAACGCCCTTGTACTTACTGCAACAAATGTTTACTTAATGCCTTAGAAAATCCCCTGGGTTGTTATGAGTTAAGTCGCTATAATAATTCCGATGAAATGATTGCAGAAATTATGACTGTGTTTGACCCTGCACCTTTTTAGGAAACGGCGAGTAGAGACGTAGCATGCTACGTCTCTACAGCTTGCCAAATCACTAATCACAAATCACCAATGAAAAATTATGGACAACTCAACGCCATTAAAGTCAACAGGGAAGGCGTTTAAGAAACTATTGATTGTGATTGCGGGGGTTATCCTCGTCGCCATTATTGGTTTGGTTTCTCCCCTAGTCTTAAATAATCCTGTCGATTATGATGATATTAATAATCACTTTAAATATGGTTCAATTGGCAGTGAACCAGAAAATGGAGTACCTTACTGGATTTGGAAAGTTTTACCCGCCGTATTTCCTGACCAATTACCCAGTGAAGGCTATCAATCGTTGGGCTTTCTTTACGAACCCGGAAAAGACCGTCCCATTGGATTTTCTCAGCGTCGCGTCTTGATTGACCGTGTTGGCTTAAATTGTGCGATTTGCCATGTGGGTTCACTGCGGGATACGCCTGAAAGTGAACCTCAAATTATCCCCACGATGCCCTCAAATACGGTAAATCTACAAGGGTATATTCAGTTTCTGGGCAAAACGGCTTTGGATGAACGATTCACTCCTAACCGAATCTTAGCCGAAATTGATGCCCAAGGGGGAAAATTTAATCCGATTCAGAAGCTGATTTATCGTTATCTGGTTATTCCCCAAACGAGAGATGCGTTGATTACTCAAGCAAGTCAACTGGCTTTTTTAAATGAACAACCGGATTGGGGACCAGGACGAGTGGATACATTTAATCCTTATAAATCAATTCAATTTAGCTTCCCGATGGACGAGTTAGAAGAGGATGAAAAAATTGGCACGGCGGATTTACCCTCTATCTGGAATCAAAAACCCCGTGAAGGATTACAACTGCATTGGGATGGGGATAATAAATCGGTTCATGAACGTAATTTAAGTGCGGCGTTGGGTGCAGGGGTGACACCAGTTACAGCGGATTTGGAACGGATTAAACGGATTGAGGATTGGTTGTGGGAACTTCCTTCTCCGGCTTATCCGTACCCGATTAATCAGGAATTAGCAGCTAAGGGTCAGCCCATTTATCAAAATAATTGTGCCAGTTGTCACGCCTTTGGCGGGGCGAAGGTGGGTAAAGTGACGCCGATTGGGGAAATTAGTACTGACCCGCATCGGTTGGATTCTTATACCTACACGTTACTGTCTAATCAAAATACCCTGTTTGTAGGGACGCCGGAACGGTTCAAGAATTTCCGTAAGACCGATGGTTATGCCAATATGCCATTAGATGGAATCTGGTTGCGATCGCCTTATTTGCACAATGGGTCTGTACCGACGCTACGAGACTTGTTAGAGGCTCCAGACACCCGTCCTCAAGTATTCTATCGCGGTTATGATGTGTTTGATCAAGAAAATGTCGGTTTTGTCTCAACCATTGCCCAAGAGAAGGGGAAGCAGTATTTTAAATTTGACACGACTGTACCGGGCAATAGTAACAGGGGTCATCTGTATGGCATCGAACTTTCGTCGGAGGATAAAGCCGCATTGGTTGAGTATCTGAAAACGCTTTAAGTTTTTTAGAATCAGGAGCAAAAATCATGAATGCTTATGCAAAATGGTTTAGTCGCATGGTCTGGTTAGGTATTGTGGTGAATATGTTTTTTGTGATTCCCCTCTGCTTTTTCCCAGACGTTCTGCTTTCGCTATTAAAGATGCAAATACCCGTGCCAATTATCTGGGTACGGGCGGCTGGACTCTTACTACTGGAACTAAGTATTTTGTATATTCCGGGAGCAATTGATCCTTATCGCTACAAAGCAACCGCTTGGATGTCAGTGGTCGTCACACGCGGCGCAGGCGCTACCTTTTTTCTGAGTGCTGTTTTGTTCTTTGGGCAAGATTTAGGATTTCTCACAATTGCTTTAGTCGATGTATTCTTCATAATTGTCCAAGGAACTCTGTTATTCTTGGCGATGAAGACTCAACAACCTGCGATGTCAGAAACCGCCCAAGAGTTTTCCTAAATCGGTCATTTTTGCGGAAGAATTTGAATAGGTAGGGGCGACCCGCTGGCATTGCTTAATAATTGGAGTTCACTCAATTATAGCTATCGCCATAAAAGTTAGGACATTTAAGGCTGAAACCAACCTGTATCAATAATAAATTGTCTCCTATCTGCCTTAGCATCTTCTTCCTTTTACTCTAGATAGGGTCGCCTTCTACTCTCTCAATTTGCCTAACTGGGATGCTTCCCCCTACAGGTTTTTGATGAAACAGACTACGAATTAATTCAAGTCAAGAAATAAAGGAGCAATTTTATGGAAAGTACACCATCAAAAATTGGACGAACCATTACCGCGATCGCAATCATTCTAATATTACTAATTGGTAGTGTGGGATATCTGGCGTGGTATAATCTTTTTCGCGAAGTAGATACCTATTACGAATCAGTCGAGGATCATTTTAAATACGGATCAATTGGCAGCGAAAATGCCGAAGGTGTTCCCTATTGGATTTGGTTAGTATTACCTCGAATTTTTCCCGATAAACTCCCAAAACCCGGTGGTTATACCTCTCTCGGCATTACCTGGGAAGAAGGACAAGAATTACCCGTTGGCTTTTCCAAAAAAATTATTGGCTTTCCCCGCCAAGGGATAACCTGTGCGCTGTGTCATAGTGCCACCTATCGCCAAACTCCGAAAGATAAACCAACGATTGTTCCCGGAGGACCTTCTAATAAATTTAATCTGCAAGGGTATATTCGCTTTCTCGGTGACTGTGCCACGGATACCCGATTTAATGCCGACTATATTTTAGATGAAATTAGCTATAATTATGACCTGTCTTTGTTTGACAAATTACTCTATCGGTTTATTATTATTCCCCGCACCCGGAAAGAGTTATTAGAGTTTAAAGAAACCTTTGCCTGGATGGAAGAACGACCCGACCAAGGACCTGGACGTATTGCCCCCTTTAATCCGGTGAAGTTTCGAGTTTTGGGGTTACCTCTAGATGACACAATCGGCAATTCCGATATGATGTCGATTTGGAATCGAAATCAACATGAAGGATTTGCCTTACATTGGGATGGGTTAGAAACATCACTCACAGAAACTGTGAACACTGGGGCGATTGGTGATGGGGCGACGAAGGAGTCAATTAATATTCAGGGATTAAAGCGGGTGGAGGATTATATTCGTCAATTACCGCCGCCGAAATATCCGTACACAATTGACCAAGGTTTAGCGGCAAAAGGGAGTCAAATTTTTGAGAGTAACTGCGCCACTTGTCATGCATTTGGTGGCGAACGAACCGGAACCGTTATTCCTATTGATGAGATTGGCACAGACCGCTATCGTTTAGATATGTGGACGCAAGAAGCGGCTGATGCGTATAATGAGTTTGCCGAGGGGTATGATTGGGATTTTGATCAGCTTCGCAAAACGAATGGATATGTGGCTGTAGCCTTAGATGGGTTGTGGTTAAGAGCGCCCTATTTGCATAATGGTTCTGTCCCCTATTTAACGGATTTATTGGAGATGCCGGAGAAGCGGACAATGGTGTTTTACAGAGGATATGATGTGTATAATCCGGAAAAAGTGGGCTTTGTTGCTGAAGGCGTAGCGGCGGAGAAAGAGGGATTTAAATATGATACCAGGGTGACGGCAAATAGTAATCAAGGTCATGTTTATGGCACCGAGTTGGCGGCTGAGGATAAGTTGGCGTTGATTGAGTATTTGAAGACGCTTTAATGTTGTCCTATGTCTTTTGTCATTTGTTCTTTGTCAACACATCCCCTAAAAAATGGTAAGATTTTGGCATAAGGGTAAAGCCGACAAACCTGCACTCCTGTACCCTTTATTTGTTAAGGGGTGATTATAAATCCCATGACTGACTCCAATAAAACACAACTAACGTTGCAAAAAATCCTGGATAGCCTGGATCATTTAAGGATGGAGGAACTGCGAACGCTGCAAAAGGCGACAACTGAGCGAATTCAACGTCGTGTTGATGCTTTGGGTAAGCCGCTACTGAGTGACTTAGTGGCAGGGTTGGAATGGACTGAAGAGTATAAAGAGAATCCACCTATCTCAGATGCCCGACTCCAGGAAATCAAAGATGGGGCAAGACCAACTGATACTGAATTAGAGTATATTGCTGAAGCGTTGGAAATGGATACTGAGGAACTTTTGCAGATGCTGCGTTTTCGTCAAATTTGAAAACACTAAGCCGGGAACTAAAGTTCCGGCTAAAAGCTAAAACCCGTTAAAACGGGTTCATATTATGCCCGGTCAAACACCCCTAATAACAACGCCTGAAACCCTTGTTATTACGGCATTACAATTCAAGGAAAAAAGGTCAAACCTTTTCATATCCTTGCACCACTATCAGGGCAAATGTACCATTGCTACCCCTGCTCCCTCTGCTCCCTCTGCTCCCTCTGCTCCCTCTGCTCCCTCTGCTCCCTCTGCTCCCCCAGCTTCCCCATCTCCCCCTCACCACAGCACTTTTTCAGCAGCCCCTATTTTTTGATAGCGCTAACATTCCATGAATGGTGGACAAGGGAACCTGATAAAAATACTGACGCAAAAATTGTTCTTCTTCGATAGCCGATAAAAAGAGTTGAATGCTTTCCTGTGTGGTTGGATCGATCGCGTCTCCATCCAACTCCCCAATCAACCCACTAATTTGGATTGACCCGCCTTGGTGTTTCACCTGAAACCCTAACCCAGAAAGGGCGGTGAGTCCCCGATGTAAGGTGCGATCGCTTAATTCTAACTTGTCTTGCAATTGCCCTAGGGTAGCGGATTTCCCGGTGCGACTGAGGAATTTAGCTAGTCCAACTAATGTCTCCCACACCGGGCGAGATGAGAGTTGAGGTGGTGGCGGATACGCGATCGCTAATTTCCGTTCACTTTGCATCGCCCGTCTAAACCAGAGTTGCAATTCATCCCAACTGATGGGACATTCGCGAACGGTTAACGGATCACTGGGTTCAGGGGTGAGATTTTTTCCTGGTTCGCCCACTAAGGCGGGTGGCGTCAAAGGATTGGATATCGACAGCAGGTTCTCGCTATCCTCCTGCATCCCATCGCGCCAATCTAAAATCCAATCCAGTTGACTGGGAAGATTAAACGAGGAAATCCTATCCCCCGATTGAACCGCCACTAAGCGCACTTCGGGACGTTTTTTAAAGTTATTATAATCCAGTTCTACAATCGCATTACATCGACCCTTGGGAACTTCATCTCGATAATGTCCCCACCAGATACCGGGAAATCCCATACTTGTAGAATCATCCCAGATTTCTAGTTCGGTTTTAATATATTGTACCTTTTTTCCCTTTAAGTCCTGGGTATTACGATTCCAAACTGATTCAAACCAACAGTTTTCAATTAGCAATTTTGGAACCGGATTTCCCATGCCACAAGGTTCTAAGAGTTTAAGTTCCTGGAATAACGCTTTGCCTAAAGCCGCAACAGTTACGACAATATCAGCGGTAACAACTGGGGTTAACAAGGCGTCTTGGGCGGCGAGTTGTTGGCGTAACTTTTGATTAATCCCTTCGCTAAATAAGGGAATATTCTCCACAGGTAAACTTAACCCAGCGGCAAAGGGATGTCCGCCGAATCGGTGTAAGAGATGGGCTTGGGATTGGACTAATTCATACAGGTCAATTCCATTCACTGAACGGGCAGAACCTCTGGCGATCGGCGAAGTGTTGAGTGTTGACCCTTCGCCACCCTCGTAGGGAACCTGGTTTTGAGGGTGTAGGGGCGGGTTTAGGGAATTTCGTTGCCCTATTGGTGATAACCTTTGTTCAAAACCCGCCCTAACGGAGTGTGGAGTTAACTCTCCTTTCTCCTTTGTCTCCTCTACGTCTATGCGTCCCTGCGCCTCTGCACCTTCGTCTCCCCACTCGTAACCTGTACTTAATAAAACCGTCGGGCGTCCATATTCTTGGGCAATTTGACCCGCAACTAAGCCTAAAACTCCCGCTGACCATTGGGGATCATCTAGAACAATAACACAGGTGGTTGATAGGTCAAGTTGTGCTAGTTTTTGTTTAACCTGTTCCGTAATATCTTTCTGTAAGGATTTGCGGCGACTATTAGCTAATTCGGTTTCTAACGCTAAGGTTTGAGTATAGGCTTCATCGCGACGGGTTAATAATTCCACACAAAAAGACGCATCCCCCTGAATCCGACTGACTGCATTAATTCTCGGACCTAAGCCAAAGGAAATATCCGTGGGGCGATCGCCACTGCGCTGACAGAGTTCTAAAAGTTTAGCTACACCGGGACGGGTGCGGGTTTTCAATTGTTGCTGTAACTTTTCAATTCCCCGTTGGGCTAAATAGCGACAATCACCACTCAGTTGGACTAAATCCGCAATTAAACCAATTGCTACTAAATCTAATAAGTCTTCTAGAGGTTGTTGGGGACTATCGGGTAATGTTTGATACAGTGCCTCAACTAATTTATACGCTACCGCCACACCAGAGAGATGAAACAGGGGATGGGTTTCGGCAAAGTAGCGGGGGTTAATAATCGAAACGACGTTTGGGCGATCCTCTGGCAAGGTATGATGATCGGTAATAATGATGTCTATTCCTAACTTAGAAGCATACTCAATTTCGCTGAGATTGGTGCTGCCTGTATCGCAGGTGACAATCAGTTGGGTTCCCGCTTCTGCTAGTTGCTCAATTCCCGAACAATTCAAGCCGTGAGATTCGGTGAGACGATTGGGAATGTAATAGGTAAGGTGTTGGTTCTGCAGTAAAAACTGCCCCAATCCGTCCCATAAAACGCTGGTTGCGGTAATCCCATCTGCGTCAAAGTCTCCCCAAATTGCTACTTTTTCTCCCTTATCCCGCGCTTGCTGCAATCGTTGCACCGCCCGTTTCATTTCCTGACCAAATTCAAAGGGACTCGCGGGTTGATATAAATCGGGATTAATAAATCCAGCTAATTGATTTAACTCCCGAATTCCGCGTTGCCATAATAATTGGGCGGCGTAATATCCTTCTGATGCCGGGGCGTAGGATTTAACCGCATCGAGGAACCATTGGGGAACATCTGGAGAGGGTTGAATGTGCCATTGGGGTTGAGGCATAAGTCGGAGGGGAGGAGAGTTAGGCAAGACGGTTGACGGTTCGACGGCGTGAGTTGAAACAACGCCCGTATGAAAATCTTAGCTTGTTTTATGCTGGAAATAAGCGGTCACGCCTTAAAATTGGGTAAGAAGGAATTGCTCATAGTAAATATCCTTTACTCAAGAAAAAGGAAAAACTTAATGAGAGCATACGAAGGATGGGCGAGGTCTTCTCGCCGAGTAGGATAAAGGTTTAAGGGTAACGAAACTTGCTCTGATTGAGACGCTTAAATTCAGGATGGGATCTATGGGATGGTTGGGAAGACGTGCGAGGAAACGACTACTATTTTTAGGATTAGCCTGGTTAACCGTTGTGGGGATAATCGCATCTCCTGTCGCCCTGGGAAATGCCTCGACTCTCCCCCAGCCAAACCAACCACAGGATTCTTATTTGGCTCAATCCCTTGATCCAGTAAGCCGATTAAGCCAAGGTAAAATTGACTATGATCGGGGACGCTTTGCTGATGCAGTGCTGGCGTGGCAAGCGGCGGAACAGGTTTACCAACAAGCAGGCGATCGCATTAACCAGGCAATCAGCTTAAATTATCTGTCCCTCGCCTATCAACATCTGGGACAATGGGAACAGGCAAAAGAATCGATTGAGGAAAGTCTGACTATCCTCCCTACTCCCACCGATCCTGCACTCTTAGCACAAGTATTAAATACCAAAGGCAGTCTGCAATTGGCAATCGGACAATCGGAAGCCGCGTTACAAACCTGGAAAGCCGCCGAGACAGCCTATTCCCAAGCCGATGATGCTATCGGTGTCTTAGGGTGTCAAATCAATCAGGCGCAAGCCTTGCAAAGCTTGGGAATGTTTAGGCGATCGCAACAAGTCTTAGAACGGGTACAACAAGCCCTCACCCTACAGCCAGATTCGCTAATTAAAGCCACCGGATTACGCAGCCTAGGGATGGTTTGGCAAGCGATTGGGGAATTAGACGAGGCTGAAAACGTCCTCAAGCAAAGTTTAGCGATCGCCCAAACTCTCAATTCCCCCGCCAATATCAGCGCCGCTTTCTTGAATCTGGGTAATACGGCACGAGTGTTAGGCGATAGGGATGCGGCTATCAATTATTACCATAAAGCGGCAAAAACGGCAACCAATCCCTTAAACCAACTCGAAGCCCAACTCAACCAATTTAAGTTACTGATTCGTCAACAGCAGTTTAATCAAGCACAAGCCTTATTTACGCCAATTCAGCACAATCTCTCCCAATTATCTTCCAGTCGATATGCTATCTATGCTCAGGTGAATTGGGCAGAAAGTTTAATCGAACTCCTAGACAATTCAGCGGGATATTCTCCAGAATCTATCACATCAGAAGACATCGCTCAACTCCTCGCCAAAACCATTACCCAAGCCAAAGCCTTAAACGATATCCGCGCTGAATCCTTAGCCCTAGGAACCCTAGGAAAACTCTATAAAATCAACCAGCAATGGTTAGAATCTGAACGCTTAATCCAAAAAGCTCTGCTTTTTTCCCAAACCATTAACGCCAGAGATATTTCCTATCAATGGCAATGGCAACTGACCCAACTTTATCAGCAAACTGGAGATCTAAACGCCGCGATTACTGCCAATCAAGACGCCTTTGAACTGCTACAATCGATTCGGGGAGATTTAGTGGCGATGAACCCCGATGTGCAGTTTTCGTTTCAAGAACAAATTGAACCCATCTACCGGAATTTAGTCCGTTTATTGTTAGAACGTCCCTCACCGGATAACCTAAACCGGGCGCGTAATGTGATTGAATCTCTCCAGTTAGCCGAACTAGAGAACTACTTTCGCACCTCCTGCTTAGATGCTAAATCCGAGCAAATTGATACAGTTATTGAGGATAGCGATACCCAAACGGCGGTGATTTATCCGATTATTTTACCAGACCGAATCGCGGTGATTCTTTCCTTACCTGGACAGCCTTTAGAAACCTATAGCACAGCGTTACCTCAAGCTGAGATTGAAGAGACGGTGAATCAACTGCGACAGTCAATGAATATTGCCTACTCGAACCGCAAACGCCTGACGATTTCTCAAACCATTTATAATTGGTTAATTCGACCTGTAGAGACTCAGTTTAACCAACAGAATATCAAAACCTTAGTCTTTGTTCTAGATGGTGTGTTGCGGAATGTGCCAATGGCTGCACTCCATGATGGTCAACAGTATTTAATCGAGAAGTATAGCATTGCCTTAACGCCAGGGTTACAATTACTAGAGCCGCGATCGCTAACTCAACTGCAACTGCGTTCCCTGACTGGCGGATTAAGTGAACCACGTCTAGGGTTTTCGGCGTTACCGGCTGTCGAAGATGAAATTGAACAAGTTAGTACAAATATTCCATCCAATGTTCTATTAAATCAAGCCTTTACCAGCACCGCCTTAGAGAACAAAATTAACACAGTTCCGGTGAGTGTGGTTCACCTGGCTACCCATGGTCAATTTAGTTCAAATCTGGAAGATACCTTTATCCTCACCTGGGATAAACGGTTTAATGCCAATACCCTTTCTCAACTCCTCAAAGGTAAAAACCAAGACAATTCTCCCCCGATTGAACTCCTGGTTCTCAGTGCGTGTCAAACCGCAAATGGTGATCAACGAGCGGCGTTAGGATTAGCGGGATTAGCGGTGCGATCTGGAACCCGCAGTACCATTGGCACGTTATGGTCAGTCAAAGATAAATCAACGGCTCAGGCGATGATTCAACTGTACAATAATTTAACTCAGCCTGATACTAATCGCGCTGAAGCCTTGCGTCAAGCTCAGTTATTTCTACTCCAGCAAAATCAATACCAGCATCCCTACTACTGGGCACCCTTTATTTTAGTTGGCAATTGGTTATAAGTTATTTTTCATTTTTCATTTTTCATTTTTCATTCGTCATTTGTGATAATTGAACGGTCAGGTCGGGGCGGGTTTAGTGATATCAGGGTGAAAACGAAACGTTAGTGGTAAAACCCGCCCCTACACAATCTCCCTCATCTCCCCCATCTTCCCCATCTTCCTCATCTTCCCCATCTTCCTCATCTTCCCCAGCTCCGCCAGTCCCTCTATCTTCTGCCTTTTGGTGGATGCTATTTTTGCTAAATGTTATAATACAATTTTTAGACAACTCCACAAATAGGGTAACAGCAATTTCGGAAGATCTTGCTGAAACAAACAATTAAATCTTCAGGTGGATAGACCGTCACTTAAACGAGTCTATCTCTAGAGTAACTGTATTAATTTTAGACCCCTGTATCAATTTTAGATCCATGAAACCCTTTCATTTTTTCAGTGTAAAGTGGCTTAGTTGGCGTTTCCCTTTAATTCTATTGTCCATCACACTACCTTTAGAATTGGCGATTGTTCCTAGTCTGGTCGCCCAAACTCAAGCTGTGACAGATCCGAATAATAATGAACCTTTTACACCTCCTGGAGATGACAGTCCAGATGATGATACAAAAGGAGCAGGAACTCGTGATGGTGGTTATTGTACCCAAGATGAGGTGGCTGAAGGTACACCAGGATTTTCGGTTTTGATGCCAGTTGAGAGTGAAACGATCGCCCAACGTCCTACATTCTCACTTTATATCCCAGAAACAGTAGCGCGGAAAGTGTTTTTTAGTTTAAAGGATGCTGAGGAAGAGTACGATTACCAGACAATCATCACATTACCAAAAACCGGGAGTGAGTTTAGCTTTCTATTACCAGAAGATGCGCCTGATCTAAAGACAAACACGCCATATCAATGGTCTATTAGTTTAATTTGTCAACAGTCGCTTGATCCCAATGACCCAACTGTAACGGGTGTAATTGAGCGCGTTGAATCTCAAGAAATTACAGGGAACAGGGAACAGGGAACAGGGAACAGGGAACAGGGAACAGGGAACAGGTAAGGTAGAATTTTGAGTTAACTTCCCCATCTCCCCCATCTCCCTCATCTCCCCCATCTCCCCCATCTCCCCCATCTCCCTCATCTCTCTATTCCCTGTTCGGGAGACATTCTTCAATCAAGGCGTGATTGCTTTCGCGTTCTGACTTTTTCAGATATTCTAGAGCAATCCGTACCGCCGCCGGAGATGTGGAGTAGTCTTGGGTGAGTAACTCTAGAATGCGACGGAGTTGGAGTTTTTCGATTTGCTTGCTGGTAAACCAAGACAGTGCGATCGCGGATAGAATTAATCCTAGGATTGGCGGAATCACTGGTATCCACCACCCCTGTAAGAAGGCGTTATAGGCAATGGCGACTAATACTAAACCTGCGATCGCAATTCCCAACGCCACCCGCTGAGGAGACTGCAACCGCCAACTTAATACTGTACCGATTAAAGACCACAGCAAAACCCACAACCCCTCTTGGAATTCACTCCATGTCCGGATTAGGGGACGATTATCTAGGGCTGCACTTAAAATCTGGCTGGTTAAATTAGCATGAACCACCACACCCGCCATCCCTTGTGGTGTGCGAGACAAACTCCCACTGTAGGGGGTATAGAAAAAGTCCTTCAGGCTGGTTGCGATCGCGCCAATTAATATAACCCGTCCGGTAAACCCATGATCACGCTTTAATTCTACAGGAATCTGATTCTCTAGTAAATCAGTAAGCGAGATGGTGTAAAAATCCTCTAAAGAGCCACGATAGTTTAATAGGATCTGATAGCCGCCAGTATCAACCCGCACATAGCCGCCATCATTTTTATCCAAGGGTAAAAATATCGCCTGACCCAATTGCCAACGATGCTGTTCTTGAGTTTGAGGTGTAATTCCTTGGGCTTCTAGATACTGCAATGCTAGTTTTAAGCTGAAACTCAGATGAAGTTGATCCGCCAATTGAACAGATATTAACCCTCGACGGACTTTGCCATCTGCATCCAATACCATATCCACAAAACCGACTTGTCCCAACTGATTTAAACTTGGAGGAGGATTCACGGAATTACCAACAACTTTCTCTGCACCAATCAGATTAGGAGTAGACTCAAATAGCTCAACTAATTCTTGATGTCCGGGTTCGACAGGCAAATCTCGATACACATCTAAACCAATGACACGCGGATTATCCGCATTTAATCGAGTAATTGCTTCTGCCAACACTGCATCCGGGAGGGGCCACTGTCCAACTTGAGTGATATCATTTTCATCAATGGTGACAATCACAATCCGTGGATCAGGGGGTTCTAAGGGGCGAACTCGAAAAAAATTGTCCCAAACATCCCATTCTAAACCTTGCAACAATCCTGTTAAACGTAACAGAATTACCAGAATAGTTGTGCTAAGGCTGATCACGCCAATCCATCCGCGCCACAGTCGATGTCTGATTGGTTCTGTTTTAGCTTTCTTGGTCGCCGATGACAGCAGAGAGTTGGCTTTTTCAATCGCTTTGAGGGCGTTCTGAATGTCTCGTCGATTTAATTCTTGACTCGCCGCTAAAAACTGATAATCTAGATCACTCAAACTCTTCCCTTGAGACCAGGTTAATGCCTCTCTTAATGCCTTTCCTTGCAGCAGGTGGGATTGATTCTGTTTTTTTGAGGTAATCCAGGCGTTGAATGCGTCAGCATAAGGACGCAGGGAAACTAATTTTTTGGTTACCCAGGTTTGATTAAATACTTCTGCATAAATTCTATTCTTTACCTGTAATATTCCCTGATTTTTAACCAACAAACCCGATAACAAAAGTTCGCTTATTTCTCGCGAGTCATCTACCTCAATCTCCACACCTTGTAACACCTGCTGATAAATACCCAGCATTCTACCCGTCCGTTGACCATTCCCTTGAATCCGATTCTGAATCGTTCTCAAATGTTCGGGATCATCCTGAGACGCCCAGTTATTAATGATGCGCGATCGCACCAGGTTTTCTACCCACTTGTATTCCTGACCTGGCGGGACAACTAGCCTCTCCGATTCTGTATTTTCTGCCGTTTTCCAGACTAAATTACACAACTTCTGGGTAAGAAATGGCTGACCCGATGTCCACGCCAAAATTGCTTGGACAATCGTCTCAGGCGTATTGACGTTTCTGTCTAAGCCTTGGATCAGGGGTTGTACTTCTGTGAGTTTAAACCCTTGTAGTTCTATGGCTTGACCAATATTAAAAGAAGTCCGGCTGCGATCGCGAATTAAGTCCGATGGTGCAGCGACGCCAAAGAAGACAAAGACAATCCGATTATAGTCAGGATTAATAGCGCGTTGATTATAGCAAAATCGAATTAAAGCCCAAAAATCATCAATGGGGAAATCAATGCTGAGGATTCGATCAATTTCATCCATTAAGATGACCAATCGTTCACTGGAGAATTGATCGAGCAAAGCTTCTTCAATAAAGTGACAGCATCGTTGCAAAAAAGAGATATCTTCTCGCTCTTTCCACCAAGATTTTAAATGAATCTTTCCCCGCAGATTGAACGCCAACCATAACTGCGTGACAACGCCCTTATACCACTGTACAGGCGTCGTATATTCACCACCGATTGTGGTCATATCCAGAACACCACAGCGGAATCCTTCGGCTTCCAGACGATACTTAGTTCTGACAAGGAGAGAAGATTTGCCCATTTGTCGAGGGCTAAGAACATGACAAAATTCACCCGCTTTTACCGCCTCATAGAGTTGGGCGTCTGCTTGTCGCACCACATAGGTAGGATCATCATGTCTGAGACTACCGCCAACTTGGTAATTTGTCATTGGTCATTGGTCATTGGTCATTTGTCATTGGTCATTGATAATTTGTCCTTTATCATTAAATAGTTATATTGTAGGGGCGATGTAGGGGCGGGTTTAGGGACTAAAGTCAGCTATTGCTGAAATAACGGAACAACAAAACCCGCCCTCCTCACCACCAACGGAACAACAAAACCCGCCCTCCTCACCACCAACGGAACAACAAAACCCGCCCTTCAACCTAGCTTGTCACCAACAACTGAGCCACCCAACCCGCCTTTATTCATAATTCAGCATAACCCGTTGAATATAAAAATTAAAATAGATAAAAAGTCATAAAATTTGAGGAATTTTGCGAAGTTAATTTTAAAAGCATCAATGAGACATTTTGTCAATTCATAAAAATTAGTCAGTTGACTAGAACCTGAGATGCATCACCATTTCGGCATAAATACCATTTTCTTGTCAGGTGGGTAGAATGCCAACTCCGCACGAGTAGATTCACAGATGTATGGATGCTGCCAACTCTGTCCGCTTGCCTCACAATAGGAATAGGATAGCAGCAATCACAACAGGGACTCTACTATGACTAGGGGTGCATGGATAAAGCAACGATGGAAGCAATTGCGCTCACATCGGCTACCTCAAAAACCTCGACTTTCTTATCTAGGCGCATTTATTTTAACACTATTCAGTTGCCTAGTCGTCTACACGGTATCTGGTTCAGCTCAATCTCCAGTTGCGCCAGTTTCATCCTCACTGGTAGAAATAACTCAGGGATGGCAATATCATTGGGGTGATTTTTATCACCAACAACCCAGGCTTTCAGAAGCGACGCAGAATCCGATATCTCGTGAACAATGGCAGTCATTTCAGTTTCCCGGAAAACTCCAAAAACCAAGCCATAAAAATGTTCAAGTTCTGTGGTTGCGTGTTCCTTTACCCGCTAAAAAATGGCACTCACCGACTCTCTATTTTGGCGCTGTACCTTATATATTAGATGTATATTTAGGAGAGCAACATCTCTATAATCAATGGTCACTCAATGCGGCTGGACAAGCCATACTAACAGACTATCAATTGCCACTCGTTCAACTTGAGCCAGGATTTCAGCATCAAACCCTCTTATTTCGGGTGTATGTCGGAGAAAATGCTTCAATTTATATCGGATTATTTGATCGCGTTGTCTTGGGTAATCACAATACTGTAATTAAACGTTTCTTTCAACAACAAAGCCATGCATTACTCGGTATTCTATTTTTTGCGTTAGGATTAATCATTCTGGGATTGTCTTTAAGCCGCCCCGAAAAAAAATCATACTTTTACTTTGGTGTTTTAACAACGATGATCGGTATATATACCCTATCGCGGTCTTTTTTTATCCCTGTATTTATTAATCATCTAGAAGCATTACGCTTCTGGGAATATACATCATTCTATCTGATACCTGTAAGTGGTTGTCTTTTCTTTCAAGAAATGTTTAAGATGAGATGCCAGTCTATTATTCGCCATCTCTGGAAAATTCATCTGGCTTATGCCGTAGCCGCGTTAACCTTAGTCACCACTCACACCTTTTCTTGGAGTCAAACCGTCACTTTGGCTCAATTCTTGTTTTTAGCCAGTGCGATAATGATTTTAACCAAGGCAGTGCAAATTTCTCGGACGGGTAACGTTGAAGCTAAACTCTTTACATTAGGATTTAGTCTGCTCACCCTATCCGCCATTAATGATATTTTGATTTATCGCCTAGAGTGGGTGAACTGGTATCAAAAACTTTATCCTTGGGGAACATTACTTTTTATTCTCATCTTGGGCATTCTGTTAGAGCGTCGATTTACCCAAGCTCATCACCTCCTGCAAGATTATGCCATAGAATTAGAAACAAAAAATACTGTCTTACAACGACTCGATCAGCTTAAGGATGAATTTTTAGCGAACACATCTCATGAACTTAAAACTCCCTTGAATGGAATTATTGGCATTGCCGAATCGTTGATTGATGGAGTAACAGGAAACCTATCGGATGCGACTCGGTTTAACTTGTCGCTCATTGTTTCCAGTGGCAGACGATTGCACCAGCTTGTTAATGATTTACTGGATTTCTCGCAACTCAAACACCATAACCTACAACTGAATATTAAACCTATCGGAATTCGAGAAGTAACTCATGTAGTGTTAACCATTTCTCAACCGCTGGTGGGTAAGAAACCGATCGAGTTAATCAATAGTATCAATCCAGAGACTCCCCCGGTTGATGCCGATGAAAACCGTGTTCAACAGATTTTATATAATTTAGTCAGTAATGGGATTAAGTTTACGGAACAGGGAACCATTGAAGTTTCCGCGACGCCAGTTAATGATATGCTGGAAATTCATGTAATAGACACCGGAATTGGCATTCCACTGGACAAAATTGATCGCATTTTTGAATCGTTTGAACAAGCCGATGGTTCCATTGCTCGCCACTATGGAGGAACGGGATTAGGTTTAGCTATTACCAAACAACTGGTTGAACTTCACGGCGGGATAATTAAGGTTGAGTCTACGGTGGGAGTGGGGTCACGCTTTACATTTACGCTGCCTTTATCTCAGGAAAAGGTTGATTATCAATCCTCCGTCGAAGTCTCCCAGGTGCAAGATTATACACCGCGAACTGTTAGCCCGGATCGCATTCTCATCGCTCAAGAGATGGCGGTTACTCCAGAGGGAACCTTCCACATTTTAATTGTGGATGATGAACCCACGAATCTCCAGGTAATTGTCAATCATCTATCGTTGCAAAATTATGCAATTACCCAAGCCTCTAGTGCCTTGGAAGCGTTAGAGTTGATTCGCTTAGGGTTCAAACCTGATCTAATTTTGCTGGATATAATGATGCCGCAAATGACGGGGTATGAACTGTGTAAAAAACTGCGGGAACAATTTCTCCCCAATGAACTACCGATTGTCTTGTTAACAGCGAAAAACCAGATTTCTGATTTAGTGGAGGGGTTTGCGGTTGGCGCGAATGATTATTTAACCAAGCCTGTGTTAAAGAATGAACTATTAGCCCGAATTAAAACCCATCTCCGCTTAGCTAAAATCAATGCCGCTTACGGAAGGTTTGTCCCTTATGAATTTCTGCAATTTTTGGAACGAGAAAGTATTGTGGATGTGCAATTAGGGGATCAGGTGCAAAAAGAAATGTCTATTTTATTTGCCGATATTCGTTCGTTTACCAGTTTGTCGGAACAATTGTCACCGAAAGCAAATTTTGATTTTCTGAATTCATATTTAGGTCGTGTGAGTCCCGTAATTCGCAATTATCGTGGATTTATTGATAAATATATTGGCGATGCGGTAATGGCATTATTTCCCCAGATGGCTGATGATGCAGTACAAGCGGCAATTGAGATGCAAAAGCAAGTCAGTTTGTATAATGATCACCGTCAAACCTGTGGGTATGAACCGATTGCAATTGGGATTGGTTTGCATACAGGGAGTTTAATGTTGGGAACGGTGGGAGAGTCTCAGCGAATGGATACAACAGTGATTTCGGATGCGGTGAATTTAGCCTCGCGTTTGGAGGGATTAACTAAGGTTTTTGGGGTGGAGATTTTAATTAGCGAAGAAACGTTAAATGGGTTGACAAATGCTCACCATTATAGTTATCGTTTCTTAGGTCGAGTGACGGTGAAAGGAAAACTCCAACCGATCGCGATATTTGAGGTGTTTGATGGTAACCCGCCGCCACTGATTGAATTGAAGCGACAAACTCGGACGGAGTTTGAACGGGGGGTGCATCTGTATGTGGAGAAAGAGTATACCAAAGCGCAGCAGATTTTCACTCAACTGTGGCAATGGGACGATCGCGATCGCGTGGTTCAATTTTACCAGCAGCGTTGTCAGCAAGCCGAGCGATCGGGTGTCTCGGAGGTGGATATTATTATTCCCTAAGTCGCGTCATGGCTAAACTACCTCATACTTCCGAAACCCGCGATGCGTTGACCACCACAGACGGAAGGGATTGTGATCTGCTCACCCTTAACCATTTCCGAGGAGCTGCGGTTTTCACTTCCCAACTCTTGACAATATAATTATAGTATATATAACTACATTTTTAGGGCGGGAAAAGTGCTTTAGCCACAAATCAGCCAGGGGTAAATCTATGAAGCGTTTGAACGTTATACAAGCTACAATCAATGTCTGTTCCACCATACACTGTCCCTTTTTTGATAGTCAATGTTCTGCGTCTGGGAGTTGTCCCAAGTATTATGAATCCTATCACTGTCATCTAGCCAGTGTGTTTGCCTTTCATTCGGATGGACATTGGTTGTTTGCCGCCAATGAACATGAACTGCGCCATATCCAACAAGTTAACGATAGCTGGATTACTCACTATAGTTATATTCCAGGGCAACACGGAGATGGAGATAGGCAAGACAATACACCTACAAGAAACCATGGATTTTCTCCCCAGTGCGACTATCCGCATATCGAGAATGATGTATTCTCAAATTCGCCGGAAATAGCTCAGAAAGTCTCACCAATCAGTATTAGCCTGCTCGATTCTATTGAATTTGAGGACTATTAACCTCAACTAACCTAGATTCGTTGTTGGTAAACCTTGTGCCAGAAGCATTGAAGTCCCGACTACCAGCTAGTTGTAGACATTCAGCTAAACCGCCAGGAGCCTCGCGCCGTTTAAGATTAACTTATTTATTCAGCACCCCTAATAGAGAAAACAGCACCAAAAAAGCCCCCCACAAGTGCAAGGGACTTTTGACTATCCAATTTCCCAGTAACTGATTACAGTTTCGTCCCACAAACCGGACAGAAATGATTTGTGGTTGGATTCTGAGTCCCACAGTTACTGCAATCGACCACCTCAGCCACCTGTTCTTGCTGGCGGCGTTCTGGCAATCCGATCATTTGGGCATTACTCTTACCCGGTGCAACCATCGGATAACAATTCTCATTCTTGGTGACGCGGACATCCAACAACACCGGACCATCATACGCTAACATTTCGGCGATCGCGTCCTTGAGTTCGTCGCGATGCTTCACCACCATGCCCTTGACCCCATAAGCTTGGCACAGAATAACAAAATCCGGCATTCCTATTTCCATATTCGAGGACGAATACCGCTGTCCAAAAAACGCCTCTTGCCACTGGCGCACCATTCCTTGCCAGCCATTGTTAATAATCACAGTCTTGACACTAATGCCATACTGTGCTATGGTTCCTAGCTCCTGAATATTCATTTGTACCGAAGCATCACCCGCCACACAAACCACTTGCTGATCCGGTAGGGCAACCTTCACACCCATAGCCGCAGGAACTCCGTATCCCATTGTGCCTAAACCAGCACTGGAAATCCAACGGCGCGGTCCCGTCTTCAGAAATTGCGCTGCCCACATCTGATGCTGACCCACATCCGTGGTGTAGTATGCATCTGGGGCTTGCCGATCCAACTCCACAATCACCTCTTGCGGCGAAATCGTATCGGGATACTGGGGCGCTTCTAAGGGATACTCTTGACGCCAACGCTGAATTCGCTTCAGCCATGCCTGAGTTTGGTTCGGATCAGCCGGAATTTCCTGTTCCTCGTAGCGCCGTAATAACTTAGCCAGCACCTGCTGCACATCGCCGACAATTGGCACTTGGGGGGCGCGGTTTTTACCCACTTCCGCCGGGTCAATATCGATATGAATCACCTTAGCATGGCAAGCAAACTGATCCAGCTTCCCAGTAACGCGATCATCAAACCGCGCACCGACGGCAATCAGTAAATCACATTCACTCACGGCAAAATTAGCATAAGCCGTGCCATGCATTCCCAACATTCCCACCGACAACGGATGAGATTCATCAAACGCCCCTTTCCCCATCAGCGTTGTCGTGACTGGAATTTGGAACGTTTCTGCCAATTGCTTGACTTGCTCATGGGCATTCGCTGTAATCGCACCGCCGCCGACATACAGTAACGGTTGCTGCGACTCTCGGATCAGATGCAACGCCTGATTAATTTGCCGGGGATTTCCCTTAACCGTAGGACGATACCCCGTCAGCTTAACCATACCCGGATCAACAGGGGTGTAGTCAAATTCTTCTAGCCCCACATCCTTGGGAACATCAATTAACACTGGACCCGGACGACCGGTACTAGCAATATGGAACGCTTCAGCCACAATCCACGCCATATCACGAGGATCACGCACCACATAAGAATGTTTGACAATCGGCAGCGTAATGCCGAAGATATCCGTTTCTTGGAACGCATCCGAACCAATCGCCGCCCGTGTCACCTGTCCGGTAATCACCACCAAGGGAATCGAATCCATGTGGGCGGTAGCAATCCCTGTAACTAAGTTTGTCGCCCCAGGACCCGATGTCGCAAAACAGACACCCACTTTTCCTGTCGCCCGGGCATATCCATCCGCCGCATGAGCCGCACCCTGTTCATGGCGAACCAAGAAATGTTGCATTTCCCCGCGCTCTTCCCACTGATACAGTTCATCATAGATCGGCAGGATTGCACCACCGGGATAGCCAAAAATATGCTCAACCCCATGACGCTTCAGACTATCCATCAGGGCGTAAGCACCCGTGCGACGGGTAACGGTTTTTTGTTGGACTTCTTTTTTAGAGATACTTTGGTAACGCACCAGATACCCTCACTAAATGATTAACGGTTTTTCTTAGAGTTTTGTATAACCTGACAATAGGTTCACCAAACCTATGGTAGATCTTTGAAATTGAGCAAGTAGCCTTTTAGTCTAAAACAAATATAGGATCACTGTCTAGTTGTCATTGGTCATTGGTCATTGGTCATTTATAATCCCTCTGCTCCCCCTGCTCCCCCTGCTTCCCCTGCTCCCTCTGCTCCCTCTGCTTCCCCTGCTCCCTCTGCTCCCCATCTCCCTCTGCTCCCCATCTCCCCCATCTCCCTGCTAATGGCTCGATTCAATCCCCCGCTGCTGTAACTGCTGCATGAAAAATTCCTCTAACGAGGAACGTGCTAGGGTAATCTCGATTAATTGCGCTCCCATCAGGCGCAGACTGGCAATAAATTCTTGGGGTTCGCCTTTGAGTTCACCGTACCAGCGATCTTCCTCGAATGCCAGTTCCTTAACCCAGCGCTGGAGAATGTCGAGGTTACCGCCTTTCCCACGAACTTGGTAATGAGTCGCTACACCCAAAAGTTCATCCAGTGTGCCAACACAAATTAACTCTCCCTGTGCCAGAATCGCAATGCGATCGCATATCTTCTCCACATCGGATAAAACGTGGCTATTGAAGAAAATGGTTTTACCTTGCTCCTTGAGTGAGAGAATAATTTCCCGGATCTGATAGCGTCCCATGGGATCGAGTCCCGACATCGGCTCATCCAGAAACACTAAATCAGGGTCATTGATCAGGGCTTGTGCCATACCGATGCGCTGAAGCATTCCCTTAGAATACTGTCGCAACTGCTTTTTTTTCGCCGCCGACTTCGATAACCCAACTAACTCCAGCAATTGGGGAATGCGTTGACGTTGACGACTTTTGGGGATTTGAAACAACCCGGCGGTCAGTTGCAAGAATTCCCAACCTGTCAGATAGTCATAGAAATAGGGATTTTCTGGCAAATACCCGATTCGCTGCTTTACTCCGCGATCGCCAATGGGTTTTCCCATCAGCCAAGCCCGTCCAGAGGTAGGACGGACAATCCCCAGTAAAATTTTCAATAGCGTCGTTTTACCTGCCCCATTCGGACCAAGCAAGCCAAACGTCTCTCCCGGTTCAACACAGAGAGAACAGTTTTTCAGTGATTCAATTTTTTGATTCAGCCAAAAGCCAGTGCGATAGACTTTGCTTAGCTCAGAAGTCGCGACAACTGGACTCTGGTCAAGGGTAGTCAATGCCCCTGGCAAATTAGCAGTCGAATCCATTCCCTATTAATTGAATTACAGAATTAACAGTTCTATCGTTATAACTGTATCAGTATTTGGCTGCTTCTGGTACACAAAGTAAGCATTGAATGTTTTCTTCCCCTGCTCCCAGACGTGCCATGGCACGTCTCTACACTGCTCCCTCAACGACGCATTGCCGTGGACTGACTCTGAGAATGTTGGGCAACTTGCTGGGCAACATTGGGATCATACAACCGTAAATAATTCCAATAGTTCCCAAACACCTGCTTCACATAATCTCTGGTTTCATCAAAAGGAATGGATTCAACAAACTCATCTGGATCACCAGCACTTTTTTGTTGCAGCCATTTTGACAAATTCCCTTGACCCGCGTTGTAACTGGCGATCGCGAGTAAGGAGTTGTCGTTATAAGACTGGTGAACTTCTCGCAGAAACCAGGTTCCCAGTTTGATGTTATCGTCTGGATTTTCTAGAGAATAATTCTCCATATCAATATTTTCTGCTGCCCACTCCCCTGTACTGGGCATCATTTGCATTAAACCGACAGCACCAGCACCCGACCGAATATCGGGTTCAAAGCGAGATTCTTGGCGAATTAGGGCAGTTACCAATAGAGGATTGAGTTGCCGCTTTTGGGAGTAGGTTGAGATCTTATCTGAGAAAGGAAAGGGATAGAGGGCTTGCCAGTAGGTGAATTTTTCCTGTAAGTCTTGGTACTGCGCTTGTTCTTTGGGGGTATCCCGATCTTCTAAGCTGGCAAGGGTAGAAATGCCGCTCAAGTAATCTCCGATTGCCAACTGCACCAAGCCATCAGTAAACTGTTCAGCGACAGTGGGTTCGAGGCGATTTTGGAATTCGGCTTTCCAAAGTATCCAAGCATCTTCGTCTTCACCCAGTAAATAGAGTTCTTTGAGGGCGGCTGAACCCACCGGTAACAGGGGTCGAGTTTTCGGCAGAACCAGTTTCGGATCAAGTTGACGGACAGTTTTAAAGTCGCCCACATCCCAACCAAGCTTCACGGCAGAGCGCCACGCATAGTAAGACTGGGGGTGGTGGGTAATCACCTGCTCGAATGCGGCTTGGGCATCCTGTCGGCGTCCCAATTCCCTTGCCCATTTGCCTACCCAAAATCCAGCCTGACGTGCCAGGAAACCATGGGGATTTTCCGTGGTAATCGGTTCTGCCCATTCCCATGCTGCCTCGACATTGCCGGATTCAGCGTGCGATCGCGCTACTTGCCAACGGTAGGCGGCGGCGGCGTCAGACTCGCCATACTCATCAATCAATTGTTTTCGGGCTTCCTCGGCGGCTTGATAACTTCCTAGGCGTTCCAGGGTTTCGGCTTTGACCAAAAGGGCTTCCCCAGCGCGTTCGGGGAAGCGTTCAACCACTTCGTCTAGATAGGGAACTGCCTCAATATCCGGTTGCAGTTGCGCCAGTTCAATCAGGGCAGCGGGTGTTTCCTCGGCGTCGGGAAAATCACTCACCATCTGTTTGTATGCCCGTTTAGCGTCCGCGTACTGCTGGGCAAATTTCAGGGCTCTTGCCACTAAATAGGCATTATTGGATGTTTCGGGAGCTTTGGCATAAGCGGCGCTGGCTTGACCATATTTCCGATCGCGCCAGTAGCCCACCGCGATCATTTGCCAATCCTCTGGTTTAATTAGAGGTTGATCATCGGAGTCAACTGCCCTACCGTAGTTTCCCACCAATTGGTCTAAGATCGGTGTCACATCTGGAGTGACCTCTGGGGTATCAAAGGCATATCGAGCCAACAGCAGCATCAACTCAGGCTGATCGGGATTCTCTTGCAGGCGCTGTCCGGCTAACTCCAGAATCAGCGGATGAGAGGGGTAGTTGGCGACGGCTTTCTCCCAGTATTTGGGATCGTCAATAGGCGGTTCATACATCTGCTGGATTTTCTCTTGCCAACTCGGATTGGCGGACAATGATTTGATCTCGTCTTCCTGATACTCAGACTTCTTAGAGAAAAGAGCATGAAGCGCATAAGCCGCAACGGGCTGATCAGCGTAACGTTGCAGCAGGTTTTGCCATTCCGTTAGGGCTTTGGTTTTCTCTCCAATTTGTTCGTAAGCTTGGGCGCGTTTAACCGCGATATAGCCACCGAGTACAGGATAGTCCAACTCCAATCCCTCTAACCAACGCAGCGCCTCCTTGCCCTTGTCTTGTGCCATTAAATCCGCTGCCAAAAGATAACGCGCCCGAGACTTATCAATGGAATTTTTTCCTTGCGCGATCGTCTCAAGTTTGGCTTTTCGCTGGTTCGCTGGTAAAGACGCGAGTCGCAAAACCGCCGTGTCGCTCTGTTTTTCTGGGTTAAAGGAATTATGCTGCACAAATGGTAGCCGGATGGTCAATTGACCCAGCCCCCTGGTATACTTACCACCTATCAGCGTTCCTCCCCAAATTAGACCGGCGAGTCCGACTCCAGCGACTAGAGCGATTTGTCGTCTTCGTTGTCTACGCCTTGAACGGCTGTGGGGGGCGAAAATCTCGCGTCTTTTATTCATAGAACCTCCTGGTGACGCACATCTATCTTAGATCCGGTTAAATTCATCCCTCGCCAAATCAGGGTGATTTCCGATTCAGGGTTCATGGCACAATTACAATTAACGATGACTCTGAACTCGGCGGTAAGTGGTTTTCCCTCCCTCTAAAAGAAGGTGGGCTTCCCGCCACTTTTGGTAAAGATCGGCAGAACACGATGGCATTGCCCAGTTTGATTGTACGTTTATCTCTTGGTAAGGTGGGAAAGTTTCCCGAACCGTTTCTGGATAGGGGTTAGCGTTTCGGTCGTTTTTTCAGACCCAATCGTCGAACGATATACTGACGCTGCACCCGATCAAATTTGGTTTTCCTTGTGATCTTCCATTCTTCAATATAAGCGCCCACCAGACAAGCCCCAATTAGATCGGTACTATCTAAATTGGTGTTTTTTAGCGTCGCCCCCTTTAGGTTAGCCGACTGCAAATTGGCGTGGCTGAGATCGCTATTGATGAAACTCGCCCCAACTAAATTAGCCCCCCGCAGATTCGTTTCCGGTAAGCGAAGATTGTCAAAGTTTTCCTCTTGTCCTTCACCCGTAACCACTAATCGCCGAATTTTGGGCTGATCCAAATAGGTTGTTCCCACACGGGAGAGTTCGAGTTTTTTGGCTTGAAACCAGCAAGTGCGCGTAACCTTGGCTTGTCTAAAATTGGTGCTTTTGAGCAGGGCTTGGGTGAAATCCGCGTCCGTTAAATCGGCACCCTGAAAATTTGTTCCCCCAATCGCAGCAAAGGCAACCGCAACCCGACGAATGAAGGCGTAGTTTTTATCCCCGATTAAGGCTCGCCAGCTTACATAAGCAGAAAGTCCAGCCACACCCACCGCCACAATCACTGCCACTGTTGCGGCGCTGGTTGCTGCTGCCACGGATGCCCCAGCCGTAACTACAACCACAGAACCGGCAGCGGCGACGACACCAGCTCCGGCGGCGACAATGGCGACAGCACTAGCAGCAGCGATAGCTCCGGCGGCGGCTCCGGCTGCCACGACTGCCATGGCAATAGCAGCAGCGACGGCGAAAGCACTGGCAGCTACTAAAGTTACCGCTACCGCTGTGGCTCCTGTCAGAACCGCTACCATTGCCGCAACCACAATTGCCACCACCCAAACCCCTAACGCCATAATCAGCCCTTGGCGGATCGTCAGGCTGACAAAAACGCCCAAAGCGATTAAAATAAACGCACCCGCTAAGATTTCGATCAGGTTCTGACTAATCAGCGCCGCTCCGGTGATCACACCCGCCAAGGCGGAAACAAAACCCGATAGCGTGGATAGAAATAAAGCAACCAGCAATAGAATCATTGCCCAGTGTTGCTGCAATCCAGCTTGGCAATAGCTAAAATTTGCCCCCGTTAGGATAGCATTGCTAAAATCTGCGCCTCGGATGTCGGCGTGGCTAAAATTAGCACCTGCCAAGTTAGTTCTGCCTCGAAACGAGCGACCTTGCAGATTTTGACCGGAGTAGTCCTGAGCCATCATAACCTCCGAATTGATGGGGCAACCATAAGACAACGGGCGTTGGTGGAATAGAAATTTGCATTCAGCAAGGTTTCGACTTGACCAACTCTTATGCTGTAGAATAAAACATTTAGTGGAACAATTGAACGAGAATAGCGACAGCTTATGCTTTTAGATTAGCCGTAAGATGGTATAACTCACAATGTTTCCTATTTTCTATTTCCTGTTTTGAGTTCCCCGTTTTTCCTAATCAGCCATTTCTAATCACCAGTCACCATTTATCAATGAATCGTTCAAAAATTGTGGCAATTATTACTGGAGCCATTTCCATACTTCTGGCACTGGCATACCTTCTGTTGGTTCAGCTTTTAGACTTTCGCGGAGAAATGATTCCCGCCCCGGTAAGTCAGTTACCGCAGGGCGTTCAAGTGATGAATTATGACTTGTAAATTATGAATTTTCTGTTCCCCATTTCCTGTCCTGTGACATAAGACAAATGACAAATGACAAACTTAATGTTCCCAGTCGTCTTGTTTAGAATCTCTTAAATCCTTCACCTCGGAAGCATCTCTCAGGGGCATAACCACTCGTGCGATCGCGTCCTGAATAAATACTTTCATAAATTCATCCTTACGGTTTAGCTGAAATTGCTGCTGCACCACTTCTGTCATTCCCCCATCGCCCCAGTCTTGATCATGACGGAAGTATTCAATAAAACTCTTCCCAGCAATTCGGATTAAATACGCCGCCGTTACCCCTTGAATCGCTTTGCCAACTAAATAGGTAGCGATGTGAAATTGTAGCGCCCTTGATAGAAGTTGCATCGCCCCTTGAACAATGCCCAAACTGGCTAAGGTTTTCCCCAGAGACAGCGCTAATTCTCTCCCCCGTTCCATATTCAGATCACAGCCATAAATTCGACCAATTTCCACCACCATCTGGGCGTTAACCGCCGCCGTTGCTAATAAATCGACGACAGGTAACGGCGTAACCGCAATCACCCCAGCGCCAATCCACTGAAACCGTTCCACCACTTTCTCCGCCTGTCGCCGCCGTTGGTGATCAATCAGACGACGGGCGTCTTCGCCTAAACGCTGAGACTGGAGTAAGATATTATCCGCAATCAAATCTTGCCCTTCAGCGCGTAGCACCGCCGCCAGACGGCGGATTAAGGGTATGATGTCAGGGTCAGGTTGGACGTCTTCCCCATTGTCTAATCGTACAGATTGGGGATTGGCGGTAATTGCTACTACATCCGATGCAGCAATAAAGCCGCGTACCTGATGGCGTAACCGGGCTAGAATCGTTTCTTTGTCGGTTTCTGTATAGAGATCGGTTTTATTGAGAACCAACAGCGATCGCTTACCAATATCCGCGAGACGACGTAACGGTTCATATTCCGACTGTCGCAAGTCATTATCCACCACAAACAATAATAAATCGGCTTCCGTGGCAAGCTGTCGCGCCAGTTGTTCCCGTTCGGTACCCACCACACCCGCTTCTAAAATCCCTGGTGTATCGGTAATCAAAATCTGCCGTTCTATTCCCTTCAACGTTAGCGTATACGTTTGTCCCTGATCTGTGGTTCCCATCGGTGCGCCCACTTGACCCACCATCTGCCCAATGAGAGCATTAATCAGGGAAGTTTTCCCCGATGAACCCGTACCAAAGATGACAACCAAGAGTTCCCCACGGGCTAACGTCGCCTCAATCTCACGCGATCGACTCAACAGGGCTTGCTGGGCTACCTCATCTTGAATGTTCTGTACCTGCTGTCGCACGGCTTTGAGGGTTTCAGAAGCCGCTTCCGTTTTTTCCTGTGGCACTTTTGGCGTCGGGCGACGCTTGCGGGATGAGGATTTGGGGCGGCTGAATGTCCAAACGTAATAAACAAACGTGGCAATTAACAGGATAAGTAGGACAATTAGCAATAAAACCAGCAAATTTGCCAGTAGAGGCGAATTTAACGACCAATAGAGTCGATTAATCGAGTCAATCAGCCACAGGATTAGCCCCAGAATGATACTGAGACCGATAATGAGCGTCAGTAGGCGGGGTAGGGGCATAATGGTTTCAGAAGGCTCCAGGGCAGAGGGTAGAAGGAATAGGAGTGATAACTATAGTTTAGCGATCGGCGGAGAGTATCAATAGGAGCTGGCAGCACGGGTAATAGATCCCACGTTACCGTGTGGTGAGCCAAGAGCAACGAACTATACTTAATGGATAATGCTTATCATTAGAGACACTCTTTACAGCCTAAAAAACAATGAGTTTATTCAACCAAATTCTCGGTGCGATGAATAACCCCTCTCAGGAAGCCAGTTCTGGTCAATTAGCTGGCATTCTCAGTACGGTGCAAAACCTCAGCCAAAGTGCCGAGGCTGACCCCTCCACAATTCAATCCGTTTTATCTATCGTTGGCAAATATGCCCGTCCCGCGTTGCAACAAAAGCGAGAAGCGGAAGGAGAACAGGAAACACAATCCTTTATTAACCAATTCAGTGGTACAGGTGCTAACAATCAAGCGGTCAACTTACTCTTTAATACACCGCAAATCCAACAGTTAGTAGAGGAAGCCGAACAACGGACAGGACTCAATGCTGCTACCATTCAATCCCTGTTACCCATGTTGGTTCCCTTGGTGCTGAACTTACTTAAAACGGGAACAAATAACCAAAATCCTGAAGGATCGAATCCGGTGTTGAATTCATTCCTGGATACAGATGGTGACGGCGATGTGGATATTGCTGATGCGATGCAAATGGCGTCTCGTTATTTGAATCCTTAGCTTGTATGTAAGTAGGTGGACACAATTAAAGTTAGCGGTGAAGATTAGGGAACAGGGAACAGGGAACAGGGAACAGTAAGGATTTGAGGTTACATTGGTTTTCATCTTAAGTTGACAGCAATGGCAAGCCTTGCACCCCTACATTTGGGTGTACTTGAAAGAAACTGCCGTGCATCTGGCGCTATTTTGGGCGAGTCTAGTCTGCACGTTAGACTTAGGATTTGTTCTCGGCTTGTTTCTGGCATTAACCCTTAGAGATTAAGCTTTAAAGCCAACTGCAAAAAGTAGAGACGTTGCATGCAACATCTCTACTCTAGTTTTAATTCAGTTGGAATGCCATCAGCCGTTAACGAGTTGCCAATCCAACTTCTGTCGCTGAACGGTACAACATCGAAAGCTGACGGTTTTTGAGGACTCGTTGCTGCTTGCTCATCCGAGAACGAGCTTTATCTTGACTGGACACTAAAGTGGGTGCTTTTTCTGACGCAACACCATTATTAGCAACAGTCCCTGGTGTTTGATAACGCACGCCGCGATATTTTAGGTTGACTCGTGGTTGTAACACTGGCGGATTTTTCAAATTGCGGAATCGCCAGTCCCAACCCCGGTACTTACCACCAGCTTTTGATTCGACAGTTTCTACCGTAGGGGCATTGTATTCGTATTTGCTACCGCGATAAGTAAGTTTCATGGTATTCGCCTCGTAATGTAACTGTAGTGAGATGAGGCGCGTTCCTTCGGGAGTTGTCCCTACTTCCGTCTCCCTAATCATCCTTCACGGTTAATTGCTAACTGACTGATGTCTAGAGAGATGAACGATTCATTTGTTCTGTATCTATTGTTACGGTTTTTCCAGGAATTGTCAACATTTTAACAAAACTTTACCTTTTGAGGGTTTCCTGGGGCGATTGTCTAACACCACAATTTCCAGTATCAGACGCTAAGGTGATTAGTATGAGTGATCAAAGTAAAGGGTTCAAGGTTGTTGCCGATAATCGGCAAGCACGCTTCCGCTATGAGATTTTAGAGACTTACGAAGCGGGCATCGAATTAAAAGGGACAGAAGTTAAGTCCATTCGCGAGGGTCGGGTCAATTTGCGAGATGGGTACGCCCTAGTTCGCAATGGTGAGGCTTGGCTGTTGAACGTACATGTCTCGCCGTACCAAAGTAGCAGCCTCTACTTCAATCACGATCCAGTTCGCACCCGTAAACTGTTGCTGCACAAGCAGGAAATCAGCAAACTCGTTGGCAAGGTAGAACAACAGGGGTTAACGCTGATACCGTTGAAAATGTATTTGAAGCGAGGTTTGGTGAAAGTGAGCCTGGGTCTGGGTAAGGGTAAGAAATTATACGACAAGCGCGAGACCATTAAGCGGCGTGACGATGAGCGTAGAATGGCACGAGTCGTTAAGAGTTATTAAATACCCACCGGTCAAAATTATCTCTCTGCTTCCCAACAAGGGCGGGTTTAGTTAAGTTATCGGACATCGACAGAACGTTATCGGTAAAACCCGCCCCTACAAAAAGGAAAATATTTCATAGCCTGATAATTTGGTAGGATTACCACGTCACTCGCCCATCTAACTGCTGGAGTAGATGAGGTCCGACACCTGAAACCTGGTCAAGGTCAGCTAATGACGTGAATGGCTTTTGCGATCGCGCGGTAATAATTCGCTCAGCCAGTTTGGGTCCAATTCCGGGTAAAGTTTCCAGTTCCTCCTGGGTGGCGGTGTTGAGGTTGACTATTCCCCTAAAACTTGGGGCGTTCGGATCATCTGCCTGAGTAATCTGGGGACAAGATTGCTGCTGGTTCTGAATACTGCGCTGCACCGCCACCGGAACCCCCAGTATGGCATTCGTGTAGAGGCGTTCAAATTCACGTTCAAAATGAGCGGCGACTAGAGGACTATTAATTACCAACACTGTCTCGTCGTTTTGAGTATTGGCTGATGCTGACCAATTATGAGACCCTGTAATTACCATTTTTCCATCTATCACCCCAAACTTATGATGTAACAGATCGCCGGATGGGAGTTTGGGAACACCGACTGTGGCGATCGGATTTTGCCAAGGGCGATTACGGGCTTCATAGCGACATTGATTACTCAGCGCCACACCTAATAAATCCAGTCCTTCGCTATAGTAACGATAGGCAAAACTGGGGTCGATTAACGCCTGAACTTGGACACCCTGTTCATGGGCAGTTTGTAACTGATCTGCCAGTCGCTGTTCGGAAAAGACAAATAACGCCAAGTCAATGGTTTGGGTAGCACTTTGCAGGATTTGATCAATGAAACCATTACTGCTTTGACTCCAGGGTTGAGTCGGTGACGTAGGCGAAAACCTTACCACCACAGTGGTATCTGCGAGTGTCACCTGTTGGGCAGGGCGTTGTGGCTTTTTGAGACCAAACCGACTGTCGGGTGCGCCACCGGGTCCATCTCCCCACATCTGGTTAAATTCTTCCGTAAAGGAATTCGCTAATTCCACACTCTCAATTTTAAGGAGATTATTGGCATTACCCCGACTATCCGGTGCTTGAAAGTCGCCATGAATATCACTGGTCGTAAAGTTAGCGGATGTCACCATAACCGTATATCCATCCACAACGACAAACTTATGGTGCATTAAGCCGCTACCTTGAGAGCCATCGGCTGTATCGTCTAGGATAGGAACGCCAGCATTTCGTAAAATAACTAGAGCATCTCGCTGATTAATTTCAGTGGGAGTCAGCTTGCCATCGTTATTACGGTCAATTAACCGTAAATTCTCTTGGGCGCGATCGCGTTCCCGAGGCGGAAGATTAGCGATATCTTGAGCTGAGACTTCACTCCAAGGGCGGTTGTAGGTATTTTCTACGATAACCCTGACTCTAACCCCTGCTTGATGTCGTTTGACCAAGGCTTGAGCAATTTGCGGCAAGCGTAACTCTTGGACAGCAACATCGACCGTGGATTGAGCCGTCGCGATCGCTTGGGCAATAATCTGCTCTAAATTATCGCCCGGTCGAGTCACTAAGCGATAGGGTTCCTTGTAGGTTGTCGAGGGGGAATGGTTAAAGTAGACCTGAACAAAGGGATCTTGCGGTAAGGGAGGCGGACGGTGAACTTCAACTGGAGGCGGTTGACAAGCGGATAGAGTTAGTACAATGAGCCAGATGATACCTTGATGCCAGTATGATTGTGTCATTGAATCTCGATTAGATTCATTTATTGCTTTGATTATTTTTTATCATCTACGGGGACACAAACCTAGTAGGCTGTCAATGAAAATTGATCGATTGAGACAAGCCGGAGAAGCTAGGAAAGTATAAGGTACAGGGGATTCTGAGCCATTTGGCTAAAACAGCTGATCGGTATTTTTCTGATTCAGTTGGAAATAAGGCTCAAGGATTTGTCCCTATTGCACTAACATAAAAATACAATGGACAACTTAAATCACGTTTTCCACAACCTGAATGGGGGAAATCACTATCAGGAAGACAACATGGTCACGTCTAGGGTTTGAACCCATACCACCGTTCTATGTCGAGACGAAAAAAGACATTTCCGTGCGGTCATAAGGGGTATGGTCAAACCTGCCACCGATGTGAGCAAGAAAACAAGGCACGGGAAGCTAAAAAGCAACAAAAGCAAGAATGGGAGTCTACTTTTGACAACGATCCCATTGATTTAAAGGATTTGCCCACCCATGTCGTGGTCAAAGCCCGTGCGATTATTGCCGGATTGGAAGAACAAAAGAACTACCGAGAGTTTGGCGGTAAGCGACTACGCCACAATCGCTGGATTGTCAGTATCCCGGTTACCCGTAACTACCGGATGATTTGTCATGACTACGGGAGTTTGTTGGTTCCCTACGCTGTCTTGTCCCACGAGGACTACAATGTGGATAAACCCGGTGAGTAGAGGGATCTGGGGGATATGAGGGAGATGAGAGAGATGAGGGAGAGGAGGAAGTTAACTCCAAACTCTACCTTACCTGTTCCCTGACAAATGACGAAAGACAAATGACACTATAACTATGCAAATCTATCTCGATTACAGCGCCACGACACCCCCCCGCCCAGAAGCGATCGCGGCGATGCAAGGGGTATTGACTCAGCAGTGGGGTAATCCCTCTAGCTTACATGAGTGGGGACAACGGTCTGCCACTGTCGTGGAACAGTCGAGAATGCAAGTGGCTGGTTTAGTTAATGCGCCAGCCGATGGGTTGATTTTTACCTCAGGTGGTACAGAGGCAGATAATTTAGCCATTATGGGGATTGCTCAAAACTACAAGACACCCCAGCATATTGTAATTTCTAGCGTGGAACATTCCGCGATCGCTCAACCTGTTCGCTGGTTGGAAACCTGGGGATGGCAAGTGACACGATTGCCTGTGGATAGGGAGGGACGAGTAAATCCCCATGACTTGGAAGACGCCCTGCAACCGAATACGGTATTAGTATCTGTCATCTATGGTCAAAGTGAAGTGGGAACGTTACAACCCATTGAAGCACTGGGGCAAATTGCTCAGGATCATGGGGTACTATTCCATACCGATGCGGTACAAGTAGCTGGACGATTGCCCATTGATGTACGGCAGTTACCTGTGGATTTGCTGTCAATGTCAAGTCACAAGATTTATGGACCTCAAGGAGTGGGGGCGCTGTATGTCCGTCCTGGGGTTGAATTAGTGCCACTGTTGTGGGGTGGGGGACAGGAAATGCAACAGCGTTCAGGGACACAGGCTGTTCCCGCGATCGAGGGATTTGGTATCGCCGCCGAATTAGCAACAGCAGAACTAGGAAAGGAAACACCTCGGTTAATTCAGTTGCGCGATCGCTTGTTTAATCAACTTAGCGACATCCCTTACTTAAAACCCACTGGTTCGCTCCGACACCGCTTACCTCATCATGTTAGTTTTTGCCTAACCAATATCCCAGCATCTCAATTGGAGGGAGTAACAGGCAAAACGATGGTGCGTCAGCTTAACCTGGCAGGGATTGGCATTAGTGCGGGTTCTGCCTGTGATAGTGGCAAACTAAATCCCAGTCCGATTTTATTAGCAATGGGCTACTCTGAATCAGAGGCATTGAGGGGCATTCGCCTGACGTTGGGGCGACAAACCACCGAAGCCGATATGGATTGGACAGTGATGGTACTCAAGCAGGTTCTAGCCCGGTTATTACCAAAACCCGTACTATTAAACGTTTGACACCCGGTTGTGATACCAAATCTGGGGGGCACTACCCCCGTTATAACCCAGTCCGCGCAGGCGAACGAAAGTTTGTGTAGAAGCGATTTCAATCGCTCCTCTTGCAGGGGGTAATAAAGGCTGGGGAGTGTCAACCTTCCCCACTGCTGATATAATTTGTTATGCTAAACGAAGTTGCTGGTGTAGCTCAGTGGTAGAGCAGCTGATTTGTAATCAGCCGGTCGCAAGTTCAAATCTTGTCACCAGCTTAGTGCTATTTTTAGATGCAGATATAGATGTAGATAGGTTGCACGAAGGTGGCTCAGTGGGTTCATCATGCTTTCCCGGCTTACCCTGCTGGTACATGAAAAGCTAATTCAACCTGACCAGAAATTTCGTGGTAAGATGGGTATCTGTACTGAACAGACCAAAATACTGATCGGTCAAAAGTATTCAGTAGAGTTTCAGATACTGTTTTTCAGATAAAAGTAAGTAAACTATAGATGGATATCAAACTGATTTTAGTGGTCTTAACCATTCTTTTTACCGTGTCCTCTCTCATTTTTGGCACTAAGAACGGGTTCTACGATTCAGATAACTATCACGGCAACGGTTCAGCCCACTAATCTGGTATAAGCTAGCCCAGATATTTATGACATGATATTGAGCAGTAGTATGCTGCTTGTATACCCTCTGCTTGTATACCGTCAATACACTGGTTGATAGAATCGGGTTTTCTAGACAGTTAACGGAAAAGATTAGGCTAAAAATTCTGAGGAATAAGGTTTAGAAGCATTGTCGATGTATTTAGGGTTCTTCAAGTGAGTTGGTTGTCAAGCAACTGGCAAAGCGCAGAACCATCTTCTCAAAGTTCATGAGCAATCAACGCCCAGTGACATCCTCAGCAGAGGATGATCAATTAGCCTGTTTTGCCTATGGTGTTGGTCATGGTGCAGAGGGAGTGTGTTTGCTGGTGCAAATGGGACCCTACCGCATCCTAATCGATTGTGGGTTAGAAGACATTTCGCCGCTAAAAGCTCAAGCTAATTTTCCGGCTGATGTTGTTTTATGTAGCCACGCCCATAGCGATCATGCCCAGGGGTTGCTAGCACTACACCAAGCATTTCCGCAATTACCAATTTACGCCAGTGAAGTCACAACTCAACTATTACCCCTAAACTGGACGCATTTAACTCCAAAGGAGATTCCCGGATTCTGTCAAGCGCTTCCTTGGCGATCGCCGATTGAATTCCGAGAAGGATTAAGCGTGCAATTGTTTCCCGCAGGACATCTACCGGGAGCCGCCGCATTTTTATTAACCTATACCAGTCCAAATCGCACCTATCGACTCCTGTATACAGGAGACTTCTTTATCTCAAATTCGCGGTTGGTCGAAGGGTTGTCCATTGAAGCCTTACGAGGTACAAACCTAGATGTTTTGATTATCGAAGGGAGTTATGGTACAGCGCGACACCCCCATCGACGCCAACAAGAGAATCAACTTGTCGAACGAATTGATCAAACATTGGCGGCAAATCGCTCTATTTTGCTACCAGTACCTACCTTGGGTTTGGGTCAAGAAATCTTGATGCTGCTACGGAGTCATCACCAGTTTACTGGACGCAATCTGGATATTTGGGTGGATGGTACGGTTGCCAAGGGATGCGATGCCTACTTAGAACTCCTACCTCATCTCCCCCCATCGGTACAAAACTTTGCTCGCCATCAACCCTTGTTTTGGGATGAACGGGTGAAACCGCGTGTACGTCGCTTAGATCAGCCGCAACGAGGTGCGATCGCTCAAAACACCAGCATTGTTCTAACGGACGAAACGGCTGACTTGAGGGTTTACTGTCATGCTAACCCCACATCTTGGACAGTGCTGCAACCCGAACGCCTGAGATATCCGCCTCCAACCCATGACTTAGGTAGTACGGATATAGAAACTTATCTGTTAACCGAGCATAGCGATTGTTTAGGAACCACTCAGTTAATCCATAATCTTCGTCCTCAACATATTATTTTTGTTCATGGCTCTCCCACGTATCTGGCTGACTTAACTGGATTGGAAGAGTTGCAAAATCGCTACCATCTCCATACCCCATCAACAGGAACTCTAATTGAACTGCCAATTGGAGAGACATTTATACAGCCAGCACCACCACCAGAAACCAATTACGAAGGAGAGCTAACCGAGTTGGGTACGGTGGTGACCATTACCTTACCAGAGGCAATTGCGGCTGATCCGCGCTGGCAAGATTTTGCGGATACAGGTTTAGTAGAAGCTCGTTGGCAAGGAGAGGAACTGGTATTACGCGGCTTGTCCCAACGTGAACTGCTTAATCAGAGCAATTCGGTGAAAATGCCTGCTAATATTGAGTGTTGTGCCAACTGCCGTCATCAACGGGGTCAGCGCTGCTGGAATTCTGCCTCTCCCCTTTACTCCTTTAAAGTTACACCAGAGGGATATTGTCCAGTGTTTGAGCCTACCGCACCTCCCACAGAAACTTAGCGACAACTTTGTAGGGGCGGGTTTATTCATATCTGGGTGCAACCCTGAATGATAGTAGTAAAACCCCCCCCTACATTAAACCCGCCCTTCTAAAAGAGCAGAGGAGTGGGGGGTAAACAAAAGACAAATGACTAATGACACCTAATTTATTACTCTTGATTTGACTCAGGAAAGCGCGGGTGGATTTGTTCCGCTTCTGGACAATCGTCAGACACGAGCGGGTCAAAATTTCCTCGTGTCACAGAAGCCAGTTTTTGAGTAACTGAACCGATGCTTTCTAAGCGAACCATTTCCTCCCAGGAGCAAATTTCGTCTTCTTCGTCAGTTTCGTAGCGAATGGTGACTAAATCCCCTTCAATATCAACAATATGAGCGCGTTCAATCCAACGTTGCTGATCCCGCAAGAAAATACAGACCTCACGACCATCGCAACACAGTTGATAAATCTTGCGGTGTAGCATAGTTGGCTTCTCCTAAGCAGATAACTCTTTCAATACGTCTGGGAGCAAGTCCCCCCGGTCTTTAGGATAATTCAGGGATAGTTTTTATCCAAGCTTAACTTCGGATAAGGTGACTCAGTTTTCCCTCGTCAACGACGATATCCCTACTATTGTTATACTTCTCGGTCAATGCTTAAAAGTTTAGCTGGCATTTCACCGGAATTTGGATCATCAATTCAGGATATTTTTCACTAGACAGAAAAAACCTTGAGATCTTTAACCGAATCGGGACAACATTTGCTATGATTTGGCTCAAGGTAAAAGTGGAGAGCAATTTCACCTGTGAACAAATAACCGATATTTGAGGGATTGGCATTGGTAAAGAGCCACACAAAGGGAAAAAAATCGTGTAAAAAAATCGTGTATTTCGCCATTGAGACTAGCGCACTGTAATCCAGGTTATACATCCTGGTTGATAGGTACTATGAAGGAATTAACCCTTTGGTAGGATTTTAGCACATTAAACTGGTGATTTATAGGGGAATTGAGCCTCACTCCGTTAACTGAGTCAATGGAAAAAATACGGCGTGAGATGAATCGCCGGACAAGTAAGCTAACCCTATTCAGTTTCGCGGTGCTTAAATCCAGATTTTTGCTAACCGACGAGTACCTTTATTGGCTTCGAGCCCAGCCGATTTTAAATTTTTCCCTGAAACGTGAGACCAAACCTGCTGTAGATCCTTGGTTACTGATCACTCTATGCTGATCCGGGTTGAAGCTGGGGGATTTACACGCCTGTTACAGCGCTTTGCCTGTGCAGATCAGGAAATGATAGAAAACGGTTATTATGAGCCTCCCGCTCTATTTGACCCGACTTCACCGCCTTATAAAGAACGGTCAAAGCTTCAAGGTCTGATGTTTGATACCCTTTTATTTCCAGAATTTGGCGAATTAGCCCCTCAGAAGCAACGCTGAGGCAGCCGGTTTTAAGAGCCGATTGGACAAGAGTGCGAAGAATCATGGTAACCAAGCATTTGTAATCATAGGGGGTACTCCTAACACTATCGGCGATCTTCCTGTTAAAGACCTTGATAAGTGTCAGTTGCTTGGTGTGATTTTCAACGCAATTTAGAGTGATGTGTGTCACTCTATAACCAACTTACTGCCTGTAGGCACCCCTGAACCCTCAAATTACAAGAATTGCTTATGTACTATCCTAAAGGCTTTTTGTTAAGAATTTGTAAAATTAGCACCGTTTTTTTGAGAAGAGTTTGTTAAAGTTAGTCGTGCCGCTAACTCCAGCCGCTCAATTATTAAGGAAATCAACAGACAGATGTTTGCGATCGCCCTGAAACAGGAGCAATACTCAACCTATATCCTCACTGCCCAAGACTCTCAGTCTCGGTTAGAAGTCGTTCCCGAACGCGGCGGTCTGATTTCTCACTGGAGTGTTCAAGGTCAGGACATCCTCTACTTTGATGCCGAACGGTTTCGAGACCCGACGCTGAGTGTACGGGGGGGTATCCCGATTCTCTTTCCCATCTGTGGCAACTTACCGGACAATACCTACACCTATAAAGGTAAACACTATCAGCTCAAACAACATGGTTTCGCCCGCGATTTGCCCTGGCAGGTCACAGAACGAGTAACCGATGACTTAGTTAGCCTCACCCTAGTCCTTAATAGTAACGATCAAACTCGCGCTGTTTATCCCTTCGACTGGCAACTCACCTTCACGTACCAACTTCAGGGCAATACCTTGACACTAATCCAGCGCTATACGAATCAGTCGGCTGAGGTGATGCCCTTCTCAACAGGACTGCATCCGTATTTCTTCACTTCAGATAAAACCCAACTCCAATTTGAGATTCCGGCTTCAGAGTATCAGGATCAGCTAACCGGACAAGTTTCCCCCTTCACGGGTGGCTTTGATTGGAGTGAGGATGAAATTGATATCGCTTTTCGCCAAATCACAGCTCAATCGGCAACGGTGACAGACCAGCAACGGCAACTAAAACTCACCCTGACCTACGATGACCTCTACTCAACTCTCGTCTTCTGGACGGTTAAAGGCAAAGACTATTACTGTTTGGAACCTTGGAGCGCTCCTCGCAACGCATTGAACACAGGAGACTATCTCACCAAGTTGGCTCCTGGAAAGAGTTTGGAGACTTCCGTACAACTCAACGTCACTTTTTTTTGAAAAACCCTCTACATTTTTGGTGATTTCTGCTATTGTAGGAAACGGCGCTTGAAAACGCGCATGACTTTGGGTCGCTAGCTCAGCGGTAGAGCACTCGGCTTTTAACCGATTGGTCTTGGGTTCGAATCCCAGGCGACCCATTATGTCATATTTATTTATTTTTCTTTATAGTCAGGCACTATCGAGTTGATAAAGAAGACTAATTTTAGAATCTTGACAAGATAATTTCCTATAAACTGAAAAATATCTTAAGATTATTCTAAGAATTAAGTTTCTAGAAACGACTAGCTGACAAAACACCTAAAGTTAGGAGGACTTTTTTATGGCGCTCGTACCCATGCGGCTGCTTTTAGATCATGCGGCAGAGAATGGCTATGGCATTCCAGCCTATAACGTTAACAACATGGAGCAGATCCTGGCAATTATGCAGGCTGCTGATGAAGCTGACAGCCCCGTGATTCTACAAGCATCTCGCGGCGCTCGCAAATATGCAGGTGAGAACTTCCTGCGCCACTTGATCACGGCAGCAGTGGAAACTTACCCCCATATCCCCATTGCTATGCACCAAGACCATGGGAATGGTCCAGCCACTTGCTACTCGGCTATCCGCAATGGTTTCACCAGTGTGATGATGGACGGTTCACTGGAGGAAGATGCCAAAACTCCAGCTAGCTTCGAGTACAACGTGAATGTCACGGCTGAAGTGGTAAAAGTTGCTCACTCTGTCGGTGTCAGCGTTGAAGGGGAACTGGGTTGTCTCGGTTCTTTGGAAACGGGTATGGGTGACAAGGAAGATGGTCACGGTGCAGAAGGTAAGCTGTCCCGCGAACAATTGTTGACTGACCCGGATCAAGCGGTTGAGTTTGTTGAGCGCACCCAAGTTGATGCTTTAGCTGTAGCCATTGGCACGAGCCACGGGGCTTACAAGTTTACTCGTAAGCCCACGGGTGAAATCCTTGCCATCAGCCGGATTGAGGAAATTCATAACCGTCTACCTAATACCCATTTGGTGATGCACGGTTCCTCCTCTGTACCCCAAGAGTGGCTGGATATGATCAACCAATATGGTGGTGCAATTCCAGAAACTTACGGTGTGCCTGTAGAAGAGATTCAAAAGGGCATTAAGAGCGGTGTTCGTAAAGTGAACATTGATACCGACAATCGTTTGGCTATCACTGCTGCAATCCGTGAAGCGGCTGCCAAAGATCCCAAAAACTTTGACCCGCGCCATTTCATGAAGCCTTCTATTAAGTACATGAAGCAGGTTTGCTCGGATCGTTATCAGCAATTCGGTACGGCGGGTAATGCTAGCAAGATTAAGCAAATGACATTAGATGAGTTTGCGGCTAAGTATGCTAAGGGCGAGCTAGCGGCTGTTACGAAGCAGACCGTAACTGCTTAATCGTTAACCGCGTAATACCCATTTGAGCTAATCCCCCGTTAACCCAACGGGGGATTTTTGGGTGAGGGAACACCTCAACTTGGCTCGGTGTGCCACAGGGAACAGTAAGAATATCCTAATTCACAAATACCCATGCTCGGCAAGGAATTCAGGTGAAATATCATTCATGGGTAAAGAATTCGCACTTGGGACTTGATACCCGAGTAATCTCTCAACATACTTGCCTAAAATATCGCTTTCTAAGTTCACCCAGCTTCCTGGCTGCAAATAACTCAAATTAGTTTGGGCATAACTGTGGGGAATAACTGCCACCTTAAACCAACTCCCTTGGGGATCACACTCAGCAATGGTTAAACTGACGCCATTGACTGCAATACTTCCCTTTGGCACCAAAAACCGAGCAATGTGACGCTGCCATGACTTTTGTAAGGATGCTGGTGCAGTAAAACACATAATCCAGGAATTTGAGGTTTTTACAGAATTCTGAAGTGAACCAATGCCATCAATGTGACCCGTGACAAAATGTCCCCCTAGTTTACTGCCTACTCGTATCGATGTTTCCAAATTCACATAAGTGGCGGCTTGATGTCGTTCCCCCAGAGTAGTACGGCTCAAGGTTTCATCTGAAGCTGTTGCCACAAAACCTTGGGACAAAATTTCTTCAACAGTCAAGCATATTCCATCGACGGCTACACTATCACCAATGGCAAGATTGTGTAGAATTAAGGCTGCCTTGTCAGGAAGACAAGACAACTGAAAACGATCGCCGCCTAGCGGTTGCAGGGTGCCTAGTGCTTGAATTAATCCTGTGAACACGATGTTATCAAAGTAGCTGGTCGTGGATCGCCGATTATAGAGGCTTCGTGATAAAATGATTTTGTAGGTAGTGAAGAGTAAGTCTAACTAAGAAACTCTTCTGAACTAACCAGTGTTTAACGATTGGTACTACCCAAGTACCGCGATATACATCAAGCCAGAGTGACAATTTAAGCACTTGAAGCACTTACTTCATAGCTGATCAAAACGAGTCTATCTTAACGTTAGGAGATAAAGCAAGGAGGTGGCAGTTCACCAAAGCGAGGGAGATTAACCACTAGAGAGCTATTGGGGACAAGGATAAACGGTTATGTGTTTTTTTCATAAAGTCCCGAAACAAACGTCCTGAGACTGGGGCATACTTGGAGAAGATAATCTTTTTGATCTGTGTCCAATTCAATGATAGAGGACTGATTTTGGGGTTAATCGGTGAAGTAAAGGAAAAGTAGTATACTTGTTCTAGTTTTAATCCATCCAATGTGGCTTGACTGCTTCGCTTTGATGCCCTCGACGCCGACTGTATTCTAGAGGCTAAGCTAATGATTGAAATGAAAGTTGCTGGAATTGCATTAGATGCTGTCACCCGTAGCCCAATCGTGCTGCTGAAAGACTCACTAGAGCGACGCGCTCTGCCGATTTACATTGGACAAGATCAGGCAAAAGCAATTATCAGCGCTTTGGAACGCCAAAAAGCTCCCCGCCCTCTGACACATGATCTGTTTGTGGGTCTCATGGAAACATGGGAGATGAAGTTGGAGCGGATTATTATCCACTCCCTCCAAGATAATACCTTCTATGCGATCCTCTGCGTTCGTCAGGGTGAAGCCAAAAAAGAAATTGATGCTAGACCGAGTGATGCGATCTCGATCGCGCTTCGCACAGATAGTCCAATCTGGGTGATGGAAGAAGTTATCGCTGATGCATCAATACCCGTTGATCGAGATGCGGATGAAGAGGAACGACAGGCTTTCCGAGAGTTTGTATCGAGCATCCGACCGGAAGACTTTTCCCAGCATAAAGGATTTAAAACGGGCGGTGAAGCTTAAATGATACAAAGATGAGAAATGCATTATCGACGGTTTGGGAAAACCAATCTGTGGCTATCCGTGTTTTCCCTGGGAACCATGCGCTGCTTGGCGGGTGAGTCCGATGCTGATAAAACCATACAGCACGCGATCGCGAATGGGATTAATCATCTAGAAACCGCCCGTAGTTATGGTAAGAGTGAGCCATATTTGGGGAATATCCTCAAAAAATTACCCGTACCCCGAGAACAACTCACGATTACCACCAAGCTACCGCCAACGCCTGATTCTCAGGTCATGGATCAGTGGATTGATGAATCCTTAGAGCGTCTACAGCTCGACTATCTGGATTGCTTAGCCATTCATGGGATCAACACCTGGGAACATCTGACCTGGGTCGATTCCCCTAGAGGGTGTATGCAGGCGATACAAGACGCCTTAGCAGAGGGTCGGATAAGACACCTTGGCTTTTCCACTCATGCTCCCCTAGAGGTCATATTAGCGGCAATCCAGACCAATTTATTTGAATTTATCAACCTACATTATTACTACGTCTTTCAGCGCCATGCTCCAGCCGTAGAATTAGCGCACCAGAAGGATATGGGGGTGTTTATCATATCTCCGGCGGATAAGGGTGGACGATTGTACAATCCCCCAGCGAAACTGGTTGAACTCTGCTATCCCTTCTCGCCACTGGAGTTGAACTATCGTTTTTTATTGAGCGATCGCCGAATTACCACCTTGAGTGTAGGACCTGCTAATCCACAGGAATTGGACGCACCGTTAGCCGTTGCAGATCAAGATGGCTCCCTGACTCCCCAGGAAATCGAGGTATTTTCTCGATTAGAAACCCAAGCTCACACGGCTTTGGGAACGGATCGCTGTAGCCAATGTTACCAATGTTTACCCTGTCCGGAAATGATTAATATTCCAGAGGTATTAAGGCTGCGGAATTTAGCTGTAGCTTATGATATGACAGATTACGGGACATACCGCTATGGCATGTTTGAAAATGCGGGTCACTGGTTTGCTGGGGTGAAAGGGAATCGGTGTACAAGCTGTGGTGACTGCTTACCCCGTTGTCCGGAACAACTGGATATTCCTGGTTTGCTAGCTGATACTCATCAACGTCTCAATGGATCTCCTCGGCGTCGGCTGTGGGGATAAATTGGAAGCATCCCAATTTAGCAGGTTAGCTGTTTGAGCCGCGATAAGTGTATCCAAGCCAATATCAAATCAGCTTTTAAAGTCAAATTCGGGTAAACTGGGTATCCAATTCCCTGATTTTAATTGCATCTCTATGGTTCCTATGCCCAGTTACCGCCCCAAACAACTCTCCCTTGGTCCATTAGAGGCAGAAATCTTAGAGATTATTTGGCAACTCGGTTCCGCTACCACCAAAGATGTCCACGAACGAATCTTAGCTGATCCAGACCGAGAGTTAGCCTATGCTTCCGTAACCACGGTATTGCGCCGCCTCACCCAAAAAGGCTGGCTAACGTGCGATCGCCAAGATCGGGCATTTCGTTGGCAACCCTTGCTCTCGCAGGAGCAGGCGCGGATGCTGCAAGCCCATGATCAGTTGAAGCGATTCCTGGCGGTGGGAAATCCGGATATCATCGCCGCCTTTGCCGACAGTCTCGACCAAGCTAGTCTAGAACAACTCGACGCGATCGCCCAGCGTTTGCAAGCCATCCGCGAAGCGAGGGAGGAACAATGATTCATCTAATCCTAATTCTGAGTGCTTTAGCCGTGGCTTGGTTAACCCGAATCAGTTGGTCAGGAAACGAGAGTAATTATCAGCAGCGCTGGCAAAATGCTTTAACCAAGTTCTTATTTCCGCCACTGCTACTGATGATGACAGCAATCTCTATCGTCTGCATGGGACCCCAAGGGCAAATGGTTTGGCGATGGGAGGGCTGGTTCAGTTATGGGTTAGCTGGCACTTTCTTAGGATTTGTGGGAGTGTCAGGGTTGAAACTGGCGTTTGCCGGATGGCATTCTCGGCAACAGGTTCGCACCTATCCTCAGCAAACCCTTCATGGTAGAGCAATCCGCCTTCTCGACACACCCTTAGTTTTTAGCGCTCAAGTCGGATTTTGGCAACCGGAACTGGTGGTGAGTCAAGGCTTATTAGAGACACTGGATACTGATCATTTGCAAGCGGTTCTCACCCATGAAGACGGACATTTTCATTATCGGGATACATTTTGGTTCTTTTGGTTGGGCTGGATGCGGCGATTCTCTTATGGATTAACTAATACAGAAGCGCTATGGCAAGAACTATTACTGTTACGAGAAATCAGAGCCGATCAATGGGCAGCACAACGGGTTGATTTTTTACTGTTAGCGGAATCCCTGTTGACGGTTGTAAGCACACCGCTGATGCATTCTGAAAGTGTTTGTGCGGCTTTTAGCTGTACTGCACCTAAAAATCGTCTTGAGGAACGGATAGAAGCGCTCTTAGCTGACATACATTTACCTAACCCAACTCATCTATACTTACTTATCTGGTGTTTATTATCATGTTTGCCGCTATTTTTAATACCGTTTCACCGATAATTTTCAGTTTTTTAGAACAAATGACCAATGACTAATGACCAATGACCAATGACAACTTAGTGAGAATCGTGATTGGGTTGGTTTGGCGTGGGAAGAGAATGATTGTCGGGATGAAAGAGGGATTCTTCAGCGCCGATAGGAATACGAATATTCCCCATACCCATTGAACCAATACTCACTAAGCCCATCGTTTGAAAACCAACAGCTACCGTTCCCATAGAAACTAACCCAGCAGAGAAGACTCCCATGGCTACAGAACCTAGGGAGAACACTCCCATGGGAACAAAGCCAATTGAAATTACTCCCATGGGGACTACACCAATAGATACGATTCCCAGTGGAGCAATTCCGATGGCAAAAACTTGAGGCTTGTGGTGGTGAGAAGAGATTTTGGACATGGGACACTGAAGCTGATAATATTTGGCTCTTGATTCTGGCAAAGCGGCAAACCATTGTCAAAAGACAGGCTGTCAAACTGGGTGTAGGGTGTGGGGTGTGGCGAATAGGTCAGCCGTGCTACAATTGTCCCTGTGCATCAAGTCTTTGTTTGACAAAGAATTAAGACTGCCATCGACCCAAACGCGATCGCCTATACAACTGCCCAGCTAACCATTAAGTTGACACCAAAGACGCCTCGTGCGCCATGTACTGACTTATCGGGTTAAGTTATAGACAAAACTAATCATATCCAGTAGAAATTCTAATCATTAAAGCGAAGCGTTAGGTCTAAACTCCTTTAAACTTAAGCGTAAGGAGACGAATGCATAACCGGGGAAACCGCATCTACAACTCTTTATCTGAAAGAACATAACAATAAAGATAAGAGTTCCCATAATAAAGCCCCAGCTATAAAATGCTAAATTTTTTACCGCCAACCTCAAGCACCGGGAGTCAGGCTTCCGATCCTTTTTTCACGCTCTCTTTGGATATGCTGTGCGTGTTGGGGGAAGATGGTCATTTCCAGCAGCTTAATCCGCGATGGGAGGAAACACTCGGCTTTACTCACCAGGAACTTTTAGCGCAACCTTGGCTGAACTTGATCCATCCGCACGACCACCCGGTAACAATCGCGAAGCTAGAAACCCTAACCCGTAATCCGACTGCATCGATCCGCTTTAGAAATCGCTGTCGTTGTGCTGATGGGTCTTACAAATCGCTGTTATGGAATGTCTCAATCCATCCCGAAAACAAATTGGTCTACGCTGTGGTGCGTGATCAAACGGAATGCAAGCAATCTAAGGAAGCCCTACGCGATAGTGAAGAACGCTTCCGTTGTCTGGTGGAAAATGTCAAAGACTATGCCATTTATATGCTCGACCCAGAGGGACGGGTCATCAGTTGGAATCAGGGTGCTGAACGGATTAACGGGTATCAAGAAGAAGAGATTCTCGGTGAATCCGTGTCTCGATTTTATTTACCCGAAGATGTTCAAGCAGGTAAACTACAGCAAGCCCTGAAAATCGCGGCAGAAAACGGTCGGTTTGAGGATGAAAGTTACCGAGTTCGCCAGGATGGATCAAGGTTTTGGGCAAATGCAGTGATTACAGCGCTGTACGACAAGAAAGGGCGATTGCGCGGGTTTACCAAGGTAGTCCGCGATATCACTGAACGCAAACTGGCACAACAAGCACTACAAAATGCTCATGATGATTTAGAAAGACGAGTTACCGAACGCACGGCTGAACTGGTACAGGTCAATCAGCGACTCAGACGGGAAATTAAGGAACGTAAGCAAGTCGAACATCAACTGCGGCGATCGCAAGCCCAGTTGGAACAACAGACTCAGCAACTGCAAGACGCCCTGCAAAAGCTCAAACATACTCAAGCTCAACTCGTCCACTCCGAAAAAATGTCGAGTTTAGGGCAATTAGTTGCTGGCGTCGCTCATGAAATTAACAACCCGGTCAACTTTATCTATGGGAACCTGAATTACGCCGAGCAATACTTTCAGGATATATTAGAGTTACTCGAACTTTATCAAGAATCCAGTCCCCAACCCTCAGCTAACGTTCAAGAGCATATCGAGCTGATTGACCTCAATTTTATTACTACCGATCTGCCGAAATTACTGCATTCGATGAAAGTGGGGGCAGATCGGATCTATCAAATCGTGCGATCGCTGCGGAACTTCTCCCATCTGGATCGTGCTGAGAAAACCTCGGTGGATATTCATGAAGGCATTAATAATACCCTGTTGATTCTGCAAAGCCGCATCAAAGGAAAAGCAAGGCAAAGCACCATTACCGTTGTCAAAAACTATGGTGACTTACCCTTGATCGAGTGCTATGCAGGACAATTGAACCAAGTGTTCATGAATATTCTGTGTAACGCACTTGATGCCTTAGAAGAAGAGTTAGAGAAAGGCGCATTGGGCGAGAGTACTTCATCCAAAAACCCCATGATTGAGGTTGGTACGCAGGTGATCAACGAAAACTGGATTGCTATTCGGATTGCCGATAATGGCGTGGGTATTCCCGATTCCGTTAAGCAGCGACTATTTGACCCCTTCTTTACGACCAAACCTGTTGGTAAGGGTACGGGATTAGGCTTATCTATTAGTTATCAGATCGTGGTGGAAAAGCATGGTGGACATCTCAAGTGCTTTTCGTCACCAGGTCAGGGAACAGAGTTTGTGATTGAAATCCCCATTGAACCTAATCTACAGCAGTACTGTTGTTCAAAGGTCTATCAAAAGCAGGTAGATTCAAATGTTCGATCATCTCAATCGTCAATTTCTAATTCCTTAAATCGCATGGCATTAAATTAAGGGCATTATGAATTGTCAGGGAACAGTGAGCAATGACATAAGACAAATAACGATTTACTTAAATGATCTTAAATTCTTTGAGTGCAGGCAAAAAGTTTCGGTTTTCATGACTAGGGCGACTAAGTTTAATTAGGGCAAAGCGCTGGGTGGGAGTTAGAGCTTCCCACTGTTCAGGCATGAGGGAAACGCCAAATTCTTGGGCTTTCGTTTGAACATCCTCAGGAATTATCGTCGCGTCCATCCAGGCTGGATTAGGATCGATAGGCAGTTCTGAGGCAGGTTTCCCGGTATAATTCGTCACTAATTTTTGTAAATACTGCTGATAGGCTTGGCTTTCTTGGGCTGTGGTTGTGGGCATTTCCACTAACGTCTGACGTTCTTGCTGGGTGAATTGATGCCAGTGGGCTAATTTAAGTTTGACGCCACAGGTGTCTAATTTCATTCGTACCTGCATAGGGATGCAGCGTAAGGAATCGACGAAATCTTGCTCAAATTGGAAGAAGTGAGTCATAGTTTAAATCACAATTATGTAAGGAGATGGTCACTGTTTAAGCTGAAATAATATGACATAAGACAAATTCAATGAGTTTTTTTTGCTGTAGTGCGGCGGATAATCCAGTAACTGATGGAGAGAGAGAGAATCGCCAGGGCTAAACCAATAATTTCAAGTCCTCCGGTTTTGTCAAGGTTGAGAATGATAATTTTACGGGCAACGGCAATTAGGGAGGTGACGATAACCAGTTCAACTTGAACAACATGCTTCCGCAGATAAGCAGTAATATTTTCCAGAATTTCCAGGGCAATCAGAACATTTAAAAATAGCCCAAAAATTTCAAACAAGCTTTCATTAAAGAAACCGAAAGGTTCAACCAATAATTGTTGAGAGAGAACGATAATCAGATCGAACATTGCCACCAAGATGACAGCAATCATCACTACAGACAAAATCTTGGAGACAATGCCCTCAACCTGTTCAATCGCACCCAGAAATGCACTGTCCCCACAAGAATTTTTGAATAGAAGGAGTAATTTTTTCAATCGTTGCATCTTTCTATAGGAGTCACCCTGCCACAACGATACTATCATTGATTGGATAGTACAAGCATGATTTTACTTATCTCCTCAGAAACTGGAGATGGGGACAGCAGTGATGGAGATGGGGGAAGTCCAGTTGCCAGATGAGGCTTAGAGGTTAAACTCACCCGGCGGGATTACATCGGCAATTCTTTAGCCTAACTCGGTTTATCAGTGGTTTGTTTAGTCTTGATGATTCCTAAGGAAACAATGTTTTAAAACCCAGAGACTGGGGAACTCTAAATGAGCAATCATTTTGTGGCTAAACTTCTTTCAACTTGGATTCTAAATCAAAAGGCTGTCCATAATCCCAAATTTTCATGTCTAAACGATGATTGTATACCGTGATTTCCAAGTCAACGGGAGTCGATTGAGATAAGCCTTTGTGGGCATGACGAACAACATTTGTAAACGCCTCAACTAGAGCGATTTGACCTAATTGCCAAACCTGTTGGGGAATGGGTAAATGCTGAAGCTGTCCATACCATTCTAAAATTTGCTCTACAGAATTTAGGTCGCTATTGACGGTAAGCCTCAGGTTTCGATAACGCGACTTCGTCCGGTTTCTGCGATAGTAATTGACCAACATCAAAATCAGACGTTGACAGAAACAAACTAACCGAGCAAATAAATTCTTTTGGTGGCATTTCGGTAGTCTTTTAACAGGTTCTTGGTCATAGGCTTTGCTGATGAACAAACAATTTTTATGGTCTCGGGTACGAATGTATCTGATCTCATCGGCTATCTGGGAAATAATTTTAATGCCCATTCCGCCTTCAGGGAGTTGCTCTAGGGTATTTGGCATTTGCATTTGCATAAGAAAAGTCCCCTCATGGAAAGAAACTAATTTTTAGTATCCACGATTTTAAGGTCGTGCATTGTGATAGGTAGATTGACCGTAACGTGATAATTTCTGTTGGTCTGGGTAACTGATTGCACTCCCTAAATGTAACTTGAATCACACTAATACGGTTAATGCAATCAAATTCGTTACTTTATCTCTATGAAAAATTTTCAGTCGCATCGATGACTGAAACGATTATCCAGACTAGGTTTTGGACTCAGGACTGGAGGGTAGAAGTAACAGACCCACTAAAATTTCCCTTGACTGCCTTGCTTGTTTGGTTTAGAGGTGTTTGCAGGCGGTCGGTATGATGCAGCAGTAGCTTCTAGGGGAAAGGTAGCGTAATCACCTTTATACATTCTAAATGATCAATGCGATCGCGCCTAGTAATTGGTCTAATTGTTAATTGAACGGTTGAGACAAGCCGATAGTCCCTTTACTCTGGAGTGCTGATCCCCTCACACGACGGGGGGTCTGGGTTGGTCGCGCCATCAGCATCGCTGGGTTTCATCGTCGGGTTCGTCTGGATATAGTCCTCCAGCCACTTGCAACCGTATGTCAGTAGAGTGATCCGCGCTGGCTGAGACTAGGCGATTTTCAGATAAAAAACTCACATCATAAACACCATTGCTATGTCCTGTTAGGGTTGTTTGCAATTTCCCATTATTAACGTTCCAAACCTTGATCGTGTTATCCTGACTCGCTGTGGCAATATTGTTTAAGACACTTACATCCCATACAAGACTTTTATGCCCTTCTAAGCGATTGTGTTCTTCTATCCAGTAAATTGACTGTTTTAGTGCGGCGACAATTTGAGCATGAATCTCTTTATAAATGTCTTGATTGGAGAGTAATGTGCTTTTTTGCCTCAATTGGCTTCCCGCATTAATCGCTTCGATCAAAGACTCAAATTTTTGACCTGATGCAAACAAGGCTTCTGACGTCTTAATTCTGGCTAAGAGTTGGTTTTTTTCTGCTGCTTGTCTCTGGGATTCTGCTGCTTGCCTCTGGGATTCTGCTGCTTGCCTCTGGTGTTGTGATAAAACCGTCGCTATGACTAAAATAAAACATACAGCAACCGCCGCAAAATTTTTCTGTTTTTGGACGTCAATCAATTGTTTTTGGCTGAATTGACTTTTAATTTCGTCTAATAAGTTTTTACTTCTTGGGTTGCGAATAAAATAGGTTAAATAATCGTGAACAATTTGATAGCGTATTCCATAGCTATCAGTAATCTTAAAAACTAAACCAGATTTAACTAGAATGTCTAAAACCAAACTTAATTGTTGAGAAGTTCCTGCCTTTAATTGGTCAGGTTTGATCGCCAGATCCGCTGCCAAGGCTTTGAGCTGTGCCTCCAAATCGGCACGACTTTTGATAGGACGAGGTTTTTTCCCATGGGTGAGTAAATATAAGACCAATTCAGCCGTGCGTTGGTTTTCAGCACCACAATCTTTAATCACTTCTCCTAAATAGCGCTGCACCAGTTTATCCTTCGGACCGCGTTCTTGATACTCAACCAGGGTGGTAATTCCTTCCGTTTGCAGTTGGGCGCAAACCACTTGCAGCTCAATTGGACGCACTTCTTTAGAACGGCTAGCTAAATCCTTCACAACTTCATGAATCAAAGCGGGTTCTAAGGGAAACTGAGAGCCGTCCGTTAAACGTCGAATAAGATTCTTGGCATCTTTCCGGGAAAAATTGCCTAAAGGGTAGAGAATATTTTTACTGAGAATATCATTCTGGATAGCGTCTAGATGGGGTAAATGATTGCCAATTAGTAAATCATGGAGATAATCCTTCCGCATAGAAAGGACAACCTTGACACCAGGGATATTGAGGCATTTACCGAAAAACTCAAAAATTTGTTCTTTTTGCTCAGATTCGCTGCAAATAAAGAAAAATTCCTCGAACTGGTCAAAAATTAGAACAGTTAGCAGATTGTGATGTTCATTTTGAGTCAGTTGTTCGATTAGAGTAGCGGCTGAATCCGGTATAGCGGATAAAGTAATTCCTTGTTTCTCCAGCGCTTTAAACAGTGACTTGCCCAAATCATTCACCCAATCCGTGTAAACCCGCAGTGGAACGGCTAAAATATCGCGAGTATCTGTACCAATATTCTGATACCTTAGAGTTGGGAGTAAACCGGCATTGACTAAGGAACTTTTACCAACGCCTGATTGACCATAAATAACCGTTAGTTTATGCTGAGTGCTGCCAATTCTGGCAATTAAACGTTTGATATCATGTTCTCGACCGGAAGCCAAAATCTCTCTAGCCAGAGTCTCCCGGTGCTCGGACTGGGTTAAGGAAAAAGTTGCCTGTCGTCGGGATTGCAAACGTCCCGCACCAATAAAAGCTCGGAAATTAAACTGCTGTTCGATGGAGCGCCGACATTGTTTAACGTCAAAGGCTTCCAGATAGCGGTGTTGTTGGTAGTATAGGTCTCGTAACTCATTCAAAATCTGAATATAAAGCAGCGGATTATTTTCCGGTTCAGCCTTTTTCGCGGTTTCTAGAGTTTTGATCGCCTCCTGAATCTGTCCTAACTGCTGTTGCGATCGCGCTAATAATAACAGATGCCAACTGTGATGCTGTTTCTGTGTCGTCGCGTCTGAGAGTTGCAACGCTTTTTTGACAAACGCCTTTGCCTTATTCCCCTGGTTCTGGAACAAAGCAACTTCGGCGAAAAAGCCATAATTTTGAGCTAGTGACGCCGGATTGCCATGGTTTTTATGTAATCGCTGGGCTTTTTGAGCCAGTTTATACAACTCATCCCAATTTTCTAAGCGTCGCCACACCTCACCCAGTTGACCAATAAATTTAGCCACTAAATCAAGACGCCCCACCTGCTCAAAACGATCAATGCATTGCTGAAAATAAAACAAGGCTTTGTGCCAATGATGACAACTTTGGGCTTTATCTAACTCGGCTTTGCGGCAATAACATAACCCGATGTGAAATAGTAGCACTCCCTCTTTTTCTCTCAATGTTGGCTTTTGGGGTGGCGATTCTCCGGCGACAGGGGTTTCGGACGTGATGTAATACACCAAAAGCAGAGTCCAAAAAAGCTTTTTTGTGGCAACTAAACTACACCTGATGAGAAAATGCTTGACCTGCTGCCAAAAGGCAATACTGTGCTGATAGTGTGCTAATGCCAGATCAATTTTCTCCTGACCATAAGCCTCTCGACCCCAAACAAAGTCCAGACTCGCTTGTAAGGTTTCTGGTATATCTCTCCCTTGGTTTTTCACCTCCTGCAAAGCGGCTTGAATTTCCCCACTTACACCCCTACCTAAGATGGCATCATTGGCTAAAAATGGACTAATGCCCAAGTCTAAAACTTTCGTAAATAAAGCATTAGTGTTCTGGTGTAGCTCATGGATCAGGGTTTCCGGTGGGTAAGTCAACACCGTTCGCTTTGCCCAACTCTCAATATCTGGAACCAACCGAATCAGCTTTCGCACGATTTCATCGTTAACCCAAATCACTAAAGGAAAGGGACAGTTTTTGCGAAACTCTTCCCGCACTTGGTTCATTGAAGTGAGCAGGTAATCGAGGTTGTCAACGGATTCCAATCCTAATACCATCAACGCCGATGGTATTTGTGTCGCTACCTCCTGTTGAATCGTGGAGTAAAGTCGCTGGTTAGACGAATGCAGGACAAGTTCTCGGATCGGTACAGCGCAAATTTCTTGGAGTTGTTGCACCGATCGCGATCGCAGACTAAGGTAGTTACAGTGAGCCAAAATCAGGGAAAACTGTCCCTCAGACATGGCGATCGCCCAGGCAAGTTCTCGTAATGATTTCTGGTTATTGCTCCCGGAAGATCCGCTCATGATTGGAATTCCTCTGCTTCTGCCAAAACTGGATTGATCATAAACCAAGAGCCTTGGCGATCCTGATACTCATAGACGAACATACTGCGAATCAGCTTTTCGTATCCATCATCGCCAGTAACTTTTTTATCCTTAGCTACTCGATGGAGTAACGCCCATTCATGGTCATCAACAGCTAGCTTCAGCGCATTTTTATAGTTTAGAATTACCTTTGGTAATACAGTCGGATTTTTAAACCGCTGAGTCAACGGACCAAACTCATTAGAGAACCTCAACGCCAAGGGCATAGTATAAATTAGATGACAGTTTAAACTGCGTAATTGCTCACCACGGTCTACGAATAAGTATTCTTGCTGATTACGTCCCCAGGGTTTAACAGAACTGTCAATTCGGTCAAGGTTATCAACGATCACGACTAGCCCTTTTTTCCCATCGTCTTTGAGTCTCTTAATTCCGGGTTCGATGAGTTCTGAGTTAATTGCCTCTAATATCCCATTCGTGCGCGGTTCTAAATATCCCCTTAATTTATTCCGAAACTCTGGACTGGCTTTAGCCTTTGCCGTAATTTTGCCAATTAAAGGAGCAACAAATGATAGCCATTCCTCCTGGCTCACCTTCACTTTACCGACTCCTGGAATGCCGACATCAACTGAAAAATCTCCTTCTGTACTAGCGGCTACATCACCCAACCCTGGAACCGAAGCCTCCGCCGTCAGTTCAATTTCGGTTTGCAACAGTTTAGCTACTTGTTTAAGAATAGCTTTAGGATTCTGGGAACAGTCCCGTTCCATCCTATCCAAGCTTTGACTCACCCGCGCCGCGATCGCGAGTAAAATATCACTGACATCTACGTCTGCCATTTCCAAATTTTTAGAGGATTCAAAATAGACAATATGAAATCCTTCTCGCTCTAACTGGGCTTTGAGTTGCAACAATTCGGTAGACTTGCCACAGCCAACGTGTCCGGTAAACAGTTGGCAAGTCGGTGTATCCGGTGACCAAAATGCAATTTGATTGCTTAATTCTTTGATTACATGTCCACCTCGTACTGGCGAGAAATCAATATAATAGTTTTGATCCTTGGCGGTATTGTTCACGAACAAAGTTTTATCAGGATTGGTGGCTTGGAAAAATTCTCGTAAATCTAATGTCATACAATGCCTATTCCAATAATGACCTGGTTAGCCATCCTCAAACAGAATTGGCTAACCTACTGCGAATGACAGATACCGTAAATGCAACCTTAAATAATAATCTATGATGGTTATACTTTCTGATTCTATTTCAATCAGGAAAATTTGACTTTGGTGAGATGAATATCTCTACAATTCTTCACAAATAAAGGAGAGTGTTTTTGGTGTCTAGTCAGCTAGTTTGAGGAAATTCCAACCGAAAAAAGGCTTGGTTTACTCAAGGCATTGAGACCGTTCACTGATTTAAATTTTTGTAACGATATCCTCAATCCAGCTTCTGCCGTTGAATTTTTATCATCGCTAAGGGGTAGCCCTTGTCAAAGTTCCTGGTATAGGATAACGGAGAATGCGCTAAGAAAATAGAGAATTATGGATAATCCTGCCTCCCTTCATGTGGCGGTCACTGATGAAGCATTGGCAACCTCCGAACCCAAACCCCCTGCTAGTTCCAGCATATTTATACCAAAACTCGACCGGAAAAAGCCCCTGAGTGCGGCTTGGATTCCCTTTATCTTCTTAAGCATGGCGCTGTTCATTGTTAGCCTAGCCAGTCCCGTTTTAGCATTGCGGAAAGGAAATAGTGGGGCTGAGGTGAGGAATCTTCAGAAAACGCTGCAAGCTGAGGGGTACTTTAATGGACCGATTACCGGGTACTATGGACCGATTACCGAAGCCGCCGTCATCCAATTTCAAAAAGCCAACGGACTTAGCCCAGATGGTATCGTTGGGACGAATACCACCACCCGATTAGAGTCTGACTCCGCCACAGCAACGGATGCGAGTCTTGATACACCTCTAGAGTTTGAGTCACCCATACCAGAACCGGAGAAACCCTTAGTATCTGCCCGACCCAATTTTATTCTCCAACGAGGCGATCGCAATTCTCAAGTCACCTCTCTCCAGCGAAATTTACAAGTGGCTGGCTATTTTAATGGACCGATTACCGGGTACTATGGTTCAACGACCCAAGACGCCGTGATTCAACTGCAACAAGCCAAGGGATTAAGCGTAGATGGGATTGCTGGACCTAAAACCCGTGCGGCATTAGAATCGACTCCAGTGTCATCCGCCTCACAAACTGCCCCCTCAACGGAAGCGACAGAGGATCGCATGGGATTCGCGAATCCGGGTTTAGTTCTCAAGCGGGGAAGTCGCAATTCTGATGTGACGGCGCTACAGAGAACTTTACAAGCACAGGGGTATTATGATGGACCCATTACCGGGTATTACGGTAATTTAACCGAAACCGCCGTGATTCAATATCAAAAAGCCAAGGGATTAACCCTTGATGGGATGGTGGGGGCTAACACCAAAGCCGCATTAGAGTTACCCTCTCCTACCGCAACACCTTCACCGACTGAGGAATTGAATCAAGACTCGTTCTCGACATCAGCCGAAAATCCTGACAATAGTAATTTTAATCAAGACTCATTGATCAAACCGGAGGAAAATTACGACCCGATTCCCTTTGATCAAGATGCGTTCTCGACACCGACAGAAAATTCTGACAATAGTCCCTTTAATCCGGACAGCTTTATTAACGAAGACAGCGAAAAAAAAAAGAACGATGAGCAACGTCAGTCCAGCCAGATGACGCTAAAACAAACCATTTCTGGCAAAATTTCCCCCAAATCTATTGTGCATTCAGGTCGGGGTTTATTTTTTGCCCAGAATATGATGTACAGTCATACGATTACGGTGTATGACCGCCAGTATAATTTGGTCAAAACGATTGCCGATGCCGTGAATTTGGAGAAATACGGGCATTCCAAGGGGAGTGGAACCTATAAAGGATCTCCTGTAGAAGCCGCTTTTTCCGATAATGGAAAATATGCCTGGGTCTCTAATTACCAGATGTATGGTTCAGGATTTAATAATCCAGGGAGTGACAAATGTAGCCCCTCACAAAAAACAGACAATAGTTTTTTGTATCGCATCAGTACCGATAGTTTAGCGATTGACCAAGTGATTGAAGTTGGGTCTGTGCCTAAATTTGTCGCCACTAGCCCGGATAATCGGTTTGCCCTAGTCAGTAATTGGTGTAGTTGGGATTTAAGCGTTGTCGATATTCAGCAAAATCAGGAAATTCGGCGGATTAAATTGGGTCGCTATCCCCGTGGAATTGCGGTTGATGCGGCGTCCCAAAAAGCGTATGTGGCGGTGATGGGGTCTTATGATATTGCGGTTGTCGATTTAAATGATTTTTCCCTCGACTGGATCAAAAATATTGGGAATTCACCGCGTCATTTAAGTATTGATCCAGGTGGTCAGTATCTCTACGCCACGTTAAATGGGGAAGGAACGGTGGCTAAAATTGATTTATTTACAGGTCGGGTTTTACGCAAAGTTGTCACTGGAAATGCCCCCCGCAGCATGGATATATCTGATGATGGTGAATTTCTGTATGTGGTGAATTATCACTCAAATACTATGAGTAAAGTGCGTACCCGTGATATGTCAATTCAGCAAACGGTGAATACCAAGAGCAATCCGATTGGAATTACGTATGATCCAGAAACGAATCAGGTTTGGGTGGCGTGTTATTCGGGGACAATTATGGTGTTTCAAGACTAAAGATGTTAGATAGTGTAAGTGAATCTGGGGGAACAATGTAGAGACATACCAGGGTGTCTCTGGAAGCTGGGGGAGATGAGGGCGGGTTTTGAACAAACGTTATCAATAGCGAAAAGAAAGTCCCTAAACCCGCCCCTACAGATTCACGCGCCATGCCCTCGAGAATCGCGAAGGGTCAAAACTCTACCTTCCCCTAACCAGTGAGTAATTATCAACATGGAAATTTATCAACGCCACTCGTGGACTTTGACGGTTGAGGAAGCGACGGCTATCCAAAACCAACTCAGTGGTGAAATTATTACCTCGGATCAATTGGGTGAGGTTAACTATGTCGCGGGTGTGGATGTTGGTTTTGAAGACAATTATGCGATTTCCCGCGCCGCTGTTGCGGTACTGAGTTTTCCGGAACTGCAATTGATCGAACAGGCGATCGCACGTCGCCCGACAACGTTTCCCTATATTCCAGGGTTTCTCTCGTTTCGGGAAGTTCCTGTTGTACTGGATGCTTTATCTCAGATTAAAATAACTCCTGATTTAATCTTGTGTGATGGTCAAGGAATTGCCCATCCCCGGCGATTTGGTTTGGCTTGTCATTTAGGATTATTAATTACAGTTCCCACGATTGGGGTAGCGAAGTCGCGATTAATTGGTCAGCATGAGGAATTACCCTTAGAGAAGGGAAATTGGCAACCCTTACGACATCGGGGAGAGGTAATTGGCGCAGTTGTGCGATCGCGAACTGGGGTGAAGCCTCTGTATGTCTCTCCGGGTCATCGAATCAGCTTACCCACTGCGATCGATTATGTCCTACGCTGCACTCCGAAATATCGATTACCTGAAACAACTCGTTGGGCTGATAAACTAGCATCAAACCGGATGGGTTGATTCTATCAAATCCTTTAGCAGCTATTCGATTCCTGGGAAATCACCGTGATTTCAGTCCGGTGAGGATGTCAATTCTTCAAGAACATCCAGGCGTAAGCGCACCTGTTTCTCATAAGGATTCTCTGCCCAAATTTTTTGAATGGGTGTAGTGGGATCGGCGTTAATTTTTAGCGGCTTTCCTGGAGTACAATTATAGGTTTTCATACAATCACCACAGCGAATCGGCTTTTCTCCTCGCTGAATATAAATAATCAGTCGCGTTGCTGGTGAATCAAGCTGAATTGATTGTCGTGATCCCCCTGCTAAAACGTTTAGAAAGTACGACTTTAACGGCGACTGGATTGGTTGTTGAGTTTCAACGCTACTTTGATCAGGTGCTGGCAAATTTTCCGCTTGAGCCGGAAGGACGCAACAAATCACGAATAAGAGCGTTATAATTAAAAGTTTACGTTTCATAATTTCAGTATGGAAAGTTGAACCCGGGGCAAGTGCAAACATCTTTAATTATGTAGAAAATTGGTCAATAAATCGGGTTTATTTGGTGAAATGCCGAACAATAGAAGAAGATGTATCGGATCGATAAATGCCATTTGTTATTTGCACCAATAGATACGATCCCCCTTAGACGCGCCATGGCGCGTGGCGCGTCTGGTACAGTTCAAACTATTATCCAGTATCAGTCACTCTCAATCAGCTTTTCATCGGCTTCAATTAAGGCTTCCTGGAGTAAGGGGGAGAGGTTCTCAGTTAAACGTCCAGCGCGGATAAATTCAGCGTAGGTATCTGCCTCGATATCAACCATTCGTTCTTGCAGTTGTTCCATATCCAAGTTTTGTAACTGAGGATGGTGATGGAGTAATTTGTCAAGCTCGGTGTGAATACTTTCGAGTTGACCATCAACCAGTTTTATCTGATACTGACAAAATTCTGAATTCATTTCGTTGTTAGTCGTGGCTGACTTTAAGTAGTCTTTGACTCGATTGAGTGCCACACGACGAGCGATTGCCTCAGAATATTTCTGACGCAGAGGTTGATCCCCAATTAAATCCAGTTTTTCCAGGAGGAATTGAGTAGTTAACCCCTCAACTAACAGCGTAAACAGTACCACGCCAAAAACCGTAACAATAATATCTTGTCGTCCCTCCAAACTCACCGGAACACTTAAGGCTAGGGCAATGGAAACCGAACCCCGTAATCCGCCCCACCACAACACCGTTTGCTGTCGCCAACCTATATCAGACTTGGCAAGTCCATTGCTAATTGCCGCTAAGCCGTAAATTGAAATAGCGCGGGTGAAGAGAACGGCTCCAATGGCAACCCCAATTAAGCCGAGGTTTTGTCCCAAACGGGGAAAATCAATTTGGTCACCAATGAGGAGAAAGACAATTGAGTTGACAAAAAATGCCAGAAAATCCCAAAATTCGGAGACAATTAAGCGGGTGCGGGGGTTCATGCCAATTCGGGAACCAAAGTTGCCCAGCACTAACCCCACCGTAACCACACCAATTACTCCAGAACCGCCGAGTTCTTCGGTAATCAGGTAGGTGCCATAAGCAGAAACTAATGTCAGAGATTGTTCGACTAGGGGTAAATCGAAGCGTTGGGTGAGAAAGGAAATGCCAAACCCGATTAAGCAACCGACACCGATACCAATTCCGGCAAAGGTAAAGAATTGGGCAACTGTGGTGGATAGGGAAAATTCCTGCGTACCTAAGGGAATACCCACCAATAAGAGAAAGGCGACGACGGCGACACCATCATTAAATAAGCTTTCCCCTTCCATCAGGGTTTTCAGACGTTTATCCGCCCCCAGTTCCCGAAACAGGGCGATTACCGATACAGGATCAGTTGCAGCCAGACTCGCGCCGACTAATAATGCGATCGTCAGGGGTAATTCGGTAAATTGGGTAATGGTAAAGGCAATTCCCAGCACCGAAATCACCACCCCCACCACCGCAAAAAGAATCACGGGGATTAAATCCCGCCGCAAATCCCGCCAACGGATATTCCAGGCGGCTTCAAAGAGGAGGGGAGGGAGAAAAATCTCTAGAATCAGTTCCGGGGATAGGTTGACGAGGCGCACATCGACAAAGGCTAAACCTAAGCCGACAATAACCAGAAGTAAGGTATAAGGGATTTTGCGGAACAACGGAAAAATCCGGGAAACGGTGGCGACGCTGAGAGACACCGACAGTACCAAGAGAAATTGTTCCAGATTCTGCTCAATGGCAGCTTCGCTGATAGCGGATTCTACGGACATGAATAGAACTCCAAGGATACTGGCAATTTTGATATAACAGTACAACCTAGCGCAAGCAACACTATCTAGCGTAGGACTCTTTCCTTTCACCTATGCAATTGTAAGCAAAATTGAGGGAAAGTCACCCAGCCGACCATTAGCCTGATTGCTCTATTCCAATCACAGCAGAAGCATTATGTCAAGATAAAGATAGACTTTCCGTAAGTTCACTCAGACTCCCAAGGATTAATAATTGTAATCCCGCACCCGTGACGATTCACAGTTGGTCTACCTGTCTACCTTGTCTTACCTGAACCCCAATCTTAAAAAACCTACCCTTGTGAGGAGAGGGGCTGAGGGTGAGGGGTTGAGCTTAAGTTGACACGGATGGACACTGCCGTGTCCCTACAGATATAGCAGGTCGCGCTGGTGTATTTACAACTCCCTTCTCTGAAGCTGAGTCCAGATGGGATGTTCGTACAAACAAAGTGTAACTAGACCAGTGCGAAGCGCTATAGCTGTAAAACCCGTCCCTACCCACCCAATTATTGACAGACGAGTTTTGCCGCATCTCTACTGTCGGATGTGTCAAAATGAAACTTAATTGGGATTAAATCCTTGCTGCTTTTAACTAGGCTTGTATGAAATCGCCTGAGTTGCTGAAAAACTTACCGACTTCTGTACAGAAGGTGTGGCGACCTATGCTGCTGATTTCTGTGGTGTTGCACGGTATTGTGCTAATTTTACCTGTTCCTTCTACCTGGGAAACGTCGGAACCTGAAGAACAAGTTAAGGTGACACAGTTACCTTCTCTTTCTACATCACCTAAGTCTTCAGTAAATTCCGCTGAGGAACCCACAGGGGAAACGAGTCCAACGCCAAATCAACCGACTCCTTTCGTCTCAGCCTTTTCTAGTCAACCTAGGATTAACCCATTTCCTGACCCTATCCAACCGACTCCTGATATCAATCCTACGATTGAATTTTCTCCAGGAATTTTGGAAAATCATAAATCGTCACCCTCTCCATCACCATCTAGTTCTAAGGATGAAACTCAGACGATTGAAGAAAAAAATACAAAAAATACTGATCAGACTATAGATTCTGGAATTGATACCAATGATGTCAATGTGGAAGATCCGCTGAAAAAATTCCTCACAAATTTTCCGTTTCCGGAAGAGGCGGCGATGGGTTCGTTAGGTATACTTACTGGAGATGCAGATACATCAGCTCGTCATGTCCAGCAACCTTTAGGTCAGGTTATTAAATACTATGACAAGGAACTACCCGATCGCAATTATACTCTAGCTAATCCGAGTATAAATGACCCTGAATTCAAGGTTTATCAAGTTTCTCAAGATGATATATCTCAATATCTGCACTTATTTTTAAAGGAAGGAAATACGATAATTTTCCTCTCGAAAACACAACTTGATCGGGCAGATTTGCCTGGGTTAGAAGCGGAAAAAGCAGAAGAACGAGAATTGCGAAATATTCTGGAACAGATTATAGTAGCTGGTGAGTATACAAAAGAGCTGAATAGAGAAACTCAACAAGTATTGGCTGAGGGGGTTGATGGAAAATATAATTATTTGGGAACTGTTTATGAAAGAGATAGGGAACAGTTAAGTTCTCAGTTTGTCAGTCAACTTAAAGAGAAAGAGTTTACTGTTATGCCTTTGACTAATGATGGACTATATTACAGTGTTGAAAAGAATGATTTTAAGGGTTTTATTCAACTTATACCAACCCAGTCAGGACTAGCAATTATTAGCTTAGAGTTTTAGATTATTTTTGGTTTGAGTAGTTGTTTTTTAAGCGCCACTCTCAATCGCTAAAGAAACGCGATCGCCTCCCACATCCCGCAGTTTTGCCAGTAGCTGAATCACTTGCTCGTAGGGCAATTGACTATCGGCTTGCAAAAAGACAGCCCCTTGAGGATTTTGGGATAAATAGGTTTGTATTTGCTCAAACAATTGCTCTTGGCTAATCAGTTGATTATCGATGACCAGTTGTCCTTGTGAATTCAATTGTACAATTAAAGGAGTGGGCTTTTCCGGCGGCTGAGTTTGAGTATTTTCAGTATTAGGAAGTTGAACATTGACGCCTTCTTGAGTGGTTAACAGCATGGAAGTCATTACAAAAAATGCTAGAACTCCCATGATCACATTGAGCATAGGGATTAATTGAATGGACGGTATTGATGATTGGGTTTGCTGGGTTCTAAAACGCATGATTTAACAATTTAAATAAACATAATTGAAGGCTTTGAATTCTTCCCCTTCCGTTCATGGCTATCCTGTTGATTACTTTCCTCAAAGGGTATGTAGAAAACATCCTCCGAGGACGGCATTTCTGGTGTCTCTGGCTCAGTTGCTGGGTGGGTAGTAGGATTGACAGGAAACTCAGCCCCACTGGAAAACTGCTGCTTTTCTAAACAGGCTAAAATGGTTTGTGTGTTTTCTGGTCGATGCTCTGACAAGGGGGTCATTAAGCCATCGATAAAATTAGCTAAATTCTGGGAAATTAGGGGGGCATAATCCCGCCACGAAATGAGCTGATTTTCCGGTAAAGTTTCAAATTCTATGGGATGTCTACCTGTGAGTAAATGAACCAGGGTTCGCCCTAAAGCAAAAAAATCGGACTGGGGAGTGGCTGAACCTTCGATTTGTTCGGGTGCGGAATAGCCTTCAGAAATGACGCGAGTCATATCCTGGGATTCCAGAGTGTCGGGTTGAGTTGGTGTGACTTCTTTAACAGTGCCAAAGTCAATTAATACCAGTTGCCCATTGGGGCGGAGCATAATGTTGGAGGGTTTAATATCTCGATGAAAAAGCCCGTTTTGATGAACTTTGTCTATAATTTCTACAAGTTGGTGCAGCCATTCGATAGCGGTGGCTTCGGAAATGCGTCCATTTTCGGTTAACCATTGTTGTAAGTTTTGTCCTGGAATATGTTCCATGACGAGGCAATGCAAGGACATAAAACTGGATTTAGGCGCAAGGCTAAAGTAGCCATCTGGCTCAACTTTGGGAATTCCAGGATGTCTGAGCCACATCAAAATGCGGGCTTCTCGTTTGAAGAGACGAATCCAGTCGGGATGGTTGTATTGGAGGATTTTGATAACTTTTCGGGTACCCCAATTTTCGGGAGAGATAATCACGACATGAATGTAAAGGTTGGGGTTAATGTTTCACTTTAGACGTTTATATCCTAAATGGGTTGCTTGTGACCGTTGCAATTTAGCAACGGTTGCAAGTGCAACGGGTTGACGAATGACAACTTCCCAAGACCTGTTGAGTGGAGCAGTTAAGACAGTGGTTGACGAGCAGAATCCAGGCGTTTGGGATGACAGCATTTACATGAATTGGCTAGCTACATTGCGAGAACTCTCTGCACCCACCACAGACGAGAAGTATCCCGAAGCCATGCGTACCCGCGCTTGGGCGATGAAGACACTCAACACTCAACTGGCATCGTGGACACAATTGCGTCACGATACTATTTTATATGCCAAACAATCATACTCCATCAGCGTCTCCTGTTACTACCCAGCAGGTTTTGTCGAACCCAGACCGACGTTTTGGTCTCGCTTTGAAACCATGGCGCGACGAGCGGCTAATTTGATTGAAGAAATCCCTTTTCCAAAGGATGGGCAATATCTACAGCAAAGACAATCATCATTCTTAACAAATTTCGCCCAGAAGTTAGGAATACTGAAGCAGATTTCCGAGAAAGAATTGGCACAGGAGGAACTAACGGAAACGGAAACTCAATTCCTGAAAGATATTGTGGAAATTCATCGTGGTTATGCAGGAATTAAACGTTTGGTATTTAGGGCTTGCTGCACAAGCATGAAACCCTTACAAATAAAGGGTTAGGGCATGATTAAATGTGCATCAGGTGCAAGGCGAAAGAAACCCATAAGCTGGAAATCCTGGCAAGAATCTGAAGTCGCGATCGCATTGATAAAGGGTGCGTTACGCTCCGCTAACGCACCCTACTGGCTTGATTGAACATTTGTAGCCGCGACCATTTCTGCAATGCACTGTAACGCCTCTTGCAGTGCGATCGCGAAGTCTGACGCAAGCATGTCAGGTTGGCAAAAAATATCCCAGTTAACCCGCTCTGGTTGGGTTACTCTACCCTTCGGGTTCTCCTAGAGCGCCAGTCCCGTAATCCCAGCTATAAAGCAGTTTGCTCTGCTATGCGGTACATTGTCGATCCCCCTAAATCCCCCTTAAAAAGGGGGACTTTGATCTACTGTACTTTATTACAGCGCAAAGCGCTATAAAGCAACCAGGGTCATTCTGGCGCCCATCCTCAACCGAAAAGGCTCTTGACTATTAGTGAACCGACGCTCTAAGGTTCTTCGGTTATTGCAGGCATTGGCTGGAATGAATTGGGCAATGGGTTGGATGAGATATTAAGTTGGGTCAGATACTGGTCAACCGCATCAATTTTCTCCAAATTACCTTCTTCAATAAACAAGTTCCTGGCTTCTAACAGGAAAGAAACCGCCTCTTGTCCCCGTCCAACTTGCTGGAGGGCTATTCCCAGATTGTAAAATGCGAGTGATAGTTTGGGATTGAGTAGAATGGCTTGTTGATATTCGGAAATCGCGTCCTCATACTGCTGATTTCGATGCAGTGCTACGGCTAAATTGTAGTGTGCCAGCGAATCGTAAGGATCGAGTGATATGGCGCGTTCCAGTGCCGCGATCGCGTCCTCGTATTCGCCATTTTTAATCAGTGCGGCTCCCAATTGGCGATAAGCATCCACATTGTCAGGATCGAGCTGCGTTACCCAATCAAATCTGCGAATAGCTTCTTCTGCATCCCCTTGTTGCAGAAAAATTAGCCCCAGTCGATAGTGAGCCGATGCAAATCGGGAATTGATTTGGGTTGCTCTGAGAAAAGAATTTTTGGCTTCGGTAATCTGGTTTTGTTGAGCCAGTAGCAATCCGAGTTGGTAATGGGCTTGTACGAATTGGGAATCGTTGCGAAGGGCTTGCCGTAGTGCCGCGATCGCGGAATCGACTTGGTTTTGTTTGGCGAGTAGTAATGCCAAATTGTACTTAGCCACCGCTGAGTTAGGATTGAGGCGAACGGCTTGTGTGTATTCACTCAGCGCTGCTTCAGTATCACCGACTGCTTCTAATGCTAAGCCCAAATTATAGCGAGCGGCGGCTAAACTGGGATTAAGATCGATCGCCTGTTGATAGGCACTAATCGCTTCCTCGATATTGCCTTGCTGGTATAACATTAAACCTAGATTGTAATGTGCCTCTGGCATATTCGGATCGAGACCAATCGCCATCTGGTATTGTTCAGCGGCTGAGTCAATTTGACCTTGCTGAAACAGGGCATTCCCCAGTAAATACCGTGCCATCGGGATAAACGGATCTTCCTGTAGGGCTTTGCGAAAGGCTAACTCGGCGGCTTTGAAGTCGCTGCGATTATAGCGCATGACTCCTTGTTGAAAAAATGTCGCCGCTTCTAGGTCATTCGTGTATAGTCCCTCAACTAACTGCTTACTGTGCTGGCGCTTGGGTAGACTATTGGACAAGGCGGGACTAACCGACAGGAAACTGAGTGCGAATAGGGCGGCGGCAAGTCCAAAGCGGAAGTGGTAGTGTTTAGACATGGTAGAAGACGATTGGGAAATTGAATAAGGAATGTGGGCGGGGGAAAGGGTGTATAGCGTCCTATCTTACTTAATAGTGCCAATTTCACTCCCCGATTGGTTGCCTTTTAATGGTTAACCGCTTCTGGCAAAATCAGCATGGCATCACCAAAGGAATAAAATCGATAATTATACGCGATCGCTTCAGCATACAACTTCAACAGTCGTTCTCTGCCAATCAATGCACTCACTAGCATCAACAAGGTAGAACGGGGCAAGTGAAAATTGGTAATCAACCCATCGACCACCCGCCACTGATAGCCGGGATAAATAAATAATTCAGTTTTGCCACAATAGGGCTGCAACTCCCCACTCGTCGCCACCCCCTCCAACGCCCTAACCACAGTTGTACCAACGGCAATCACCCGCCCCCCGGCGGCTTTGGTTTGCTGAATTTTTGCCACCGTTGCGGCGGATACCTCCAACCATTCGCCATGCATTTGATGATTCGTTACATCTTCGATTTCCACCGGGCGAAATGTACCAACACCAACGTGCAAGGTAATCGACGCCTGCTCAATTCCGCTGCTGTGACACCGTTCCAAAAGTTCAGGGGTGAAATGTAATCCGGCTGTCGGTGCGGCTACTGCACCAGGGATTTGGGCGTATACGGTTTGATACTGATCGGGTGTGGCTTGAGAGTGGGTGATGTAAGGCGGAAAAGGCACTTGACCGTAGTCGGGTAACAGGGTGACTAGGGACTGCCCCTTGGGTAGGTCAAACTGCAATAGACGCCCACTGGTTGCATCATCTCTGGCGATAATTTTTGCCTTCAGGGGAGATCTATTCTTTATATTGTCCTGTCTTGGTGTTTCTGTATCGTCTGAAGATAGGGGAGTCTTCCCATGACTTGCCGGAACAATAGGTTGATCAGGTTCAAAGACTATCGTTGAACCCACTTTTAGCCGTCGTCCTGGTTTCACCAATGCCAACCAACAGTTCTGTCCCCGTTCCTCCAGCAATAACACTTCCACCGGCGTACCCGTTACCTTCCGACCATAAAGTCGAGCTGGGATTACACGGGTATTATTCAAAACCAACAAGTCGCCGGAACGCAATAACTGAGGTAAATCTCGGAAAATGCAGTGTTGGTGCTGAGTTGGAGACTCAACCACGAGCAAACGAGAACTATCTCTAGGGGAAATCGGTGTTTGAGCAATCTGACCCTCTGGCAGATCATAGTTATAGCTGGAAAGCAATAGGTCATTCGTCATTGGTGGTTCTTCGGATCAAGTACAGCTTATGAGCAATTTTTGATAAATTGGGTAGGTAATAAACGGGTTAGGGTTTTAGCTCTACTCTATACCGCGACTTGTCTTGTGCCATCGGGTACTAATCCCCAAAGACACAAGACCAAGAACTAAAATAACGGAATTGGGTATGATCCCCCAGTTGAGAGCGGGGGCTTTTCCCCTACCAATTCCTGATCCCCGTTGTCAGAATGAAGGTATAGCACTTCCTTGGACTCCACCCCTAGCTGCCCTATGGATTACCTTTATTTTTTAGCCAATGCGAGTTTAACGTTACGAGTGGTTGAGTACCTCCACTCCATGATCCAGCTTCCCGTTCAATATACAACAGTGATTCATCAAATTGATGGTTGGGTCATTAAAGTTAAAATGAACCATCCCCTCACGCCTCAGCAACATGGAGATTTCCAAGCCTTCATGCGCGAATTGGGAATTCCGTTCCAACCCGACATGCGATTGCAAATGGCGTTTTGGAGCCTCGATACCGGGCAATCTCCAATCGATGTCATGCGTCGCTACCAAGTCGCTGTGGTATCTCATGGTAACCCTGACAAGACTGATATTGAAGCGTTTCGCCAACAGTTTACCATGGGACTAGGATACTGCCCAGAAACTTTAGCCTAAGGAGTTACCCATTCATCAGCCTTCACTATCAAGGCAAGCCCAAACCATCATGCCTTTGTCGGGGCAAGTTTAGCCATTTCAGGGGTGATTAGCTGTAATTAAAAAGCTGGACACCTTTAACCTTGAGTAAGTCTTATGTAACGGAGTCTGATCCAGGCGCATATTATATCTTAACTATCACCAATAAAGCCGGAAGCCTACGCTCCTCTAATATTTGAGCGTAGGTTGTTTATGTTGAATAGGTAGAGAAAATTAAAGTTAACGGGGGGATCATCATTTCCCCATCTCCCCCTCTGCACCTCCACACCTCCGCTCCCCTACTCCCCCTTGTGACGTTTATCACTCATGAGCGTTGCCTTGCGTCAGCTGTCTTCGATTTTCCGGTCACGCTTAACACAGATTTCAGTATAGCTTTAACTGCGATCAAGTTCACCTTTTATTAAGATTTAGTTCAATTACTTTTTCCCCGAAGTAACGGAAAATTGCAACGTTAATTTATCGGGGATATAACAGTATGCAGCTTGCTTATTTCTGTATGGGCAAAGAACCCATAGAGCCTTGTATCCATCATATCCAAAGCCGTCGATTTAGCCCATATAAATCGATAAAAATGACAGCAGAGGAATTGCTACAACGGTATGCAGCCGGACAACGGGATTTTCAAGGTGTCAATTTAAGTGACGAAGTTCTCAGTTGGGCAGATTTGACGGGAGCGAATTTGAGTGGAGCAAATTTGAGTGGAGTAATTCTGAATTGGGCTAACCTCAGTCAAGTTAAGTTGAGATGTGCAAACTTGAGCAACTCTGATTTAAATTGGGCGAACCTGGAACGGGCAGATTTACAGGGAGCAAATTTGAGTGGTGCAGAGGTGAGTGCCGCTAATCTGAATGGAGCCGATTGGAGTGGAGCCATTATGCCTGATGGTACAATCTGGTCTGAACAAAATGGTAGTCAAGATTCCCGGTTTCTATCCTGGTTGGTTAGATTCTTTAGGCAAGAAAACAATCGCGATTTCTGATTAGAACTTGTCCTACATCCAGGTTAAGCAAAGGGCGGGTTTAGTCATGTTATCAGTTTGAACCAAAACGTTATCAGTTAAACCCGCCCCTACGCTATTTACATAACTTAATATAGTTGATTTTATTTCCACCAACCTACTTAGTCGATCACAAACTTTGCTCCCTTGCTCCTCAGCTCCCCTGCTCCTCGGCTCCCCTGCGATCGCAACCGAAAACGTTTCGGTTTATTGAACTTAGTTTCACTTCCCCCGTTCCCCATTTTTACCAAACCATGTATCTTGCCATGCACTACCCACGCCTTGAATAACTCCCCGTATAATTAAACCAATTCCTCGTCCTAAGACTTGCGTTAAAACATAAACTACGCCTTTACCAACCCAGCCGACTGTCCCCCGTAAACGTGGCGCGATCGCATCCCGAATTTCATAGGCAATGGTGACGGCTAGCTGAGTACCCTGTAGTTGTTCTAATTCTTGACGTCGAGGGGAATAAATGGCGATTTTTTTGATACCAATTTCGCTCAAAACAAATAAATCATAGCGGCTTTCAAAAATGGATTGGGGTTCATCGATATATTTGTTTCGCCGATATTTCCAGGATAAATCATTTCTAAATCTGGTAATTTCTCGTGAGGACATTAACCGTTTATCATAAAAATCATGCTTAACAATTTCAATATCAGAAAATTCGTTTAACAGGGGTTGGATTATCCCATTAGCCACTTGAATAATTAGATTTTGCAACAATAATTCTGCTCGCGCCATTGCTTCTGGCGTATGGGCAGGATAGGATACATTATCAATCATCAAAGGTGCTTCAAAGAGGCGATTCCCTAATAACTCTATCACCAAAGGAATTTTATCCAAAATAGCCGTTTGCACGACATCCCGATCTTGCCGCAAAATGTCAACCATTTCGATGGTTTGATTGCCGATAACTAAGGTTGAGTATTGACCAAAAAAGTCAGAGAGAGAAACCTGCCATAAATCATGTAATAAGCGCGATCGCTTCGGGGTCAATTGCTCCATTGTTACCTGGGAAAAGCGCAAAGCATCCAGCATCTCCTCGAACTTGTATAAAACAGTACGCAGTAATTCCTGGCGTCTCTCCACTTGCAAAATATCGATTTCCAAGGGAGTATTCGTCAGATTTGCCAAACTCGAATCTAGTTTGGTCAATGTCATCGCTTGGGGTGTAGACGGTTGAAACTGCAATGCCTCAGAGGAGGTTTTGGATAAGGCACTCGTGGGGGATGGGCGCAGACGATTTTGGGGGGCAGGAGGACGAGATGATGAAGGATTTAAACGTGGCTGAGGTTCGGCAGGGCTATTACTATTATTAGAGTGAACAAGTCCGGAATCGGTTGGTAATAGTTGATTCACCAGCCAACGGGCTGTCAATAACTCTCGACGGCGTCCCGTCCAAAATAGCCAATCCAGGCGGGATAAATTGCCTTGTTGGAGTTGTGCTGTTACCTGTTTTAACGCGGCTTCAATTTGTTGTAATCCTGACTGGCGTAATTGGGTATGCCAGCGTGGGGGAGGTAATGAATTGGCGGGGGTGGGTAACATTTGCCAGTAGGATTCACCCGCTTTGACTTGTCGAATGGCTTCCACAATTAAGTTGATGGCATATCCTTTAGCACAGTACCCTTCCACTCCTAAACCTTTGGCGGCGGTGAGTTGATTGGGTTCAGATGGAGCGGTTAGCAATAAGATGGGTAGGTTGGGATAATCTGTCTTAAGTTGTTGGCACAAGGATAGTCCGGTTAGGGGACTGCTGAGCGATCGCCCTAGTGCCAAGTCTAAGATAATTAAATTAACTCCTTCTTGGGGGAGTAAGCTGGTTAAACGTTCCAAGGCTGCCGTTGCTGTATCCACCTCAGCCACGATATCTAAATCAGCAAAGGCTTCCAGGGCTGTGACTAAACCTAATCGGAAAATTGGGTCATCGTCAATAAGTAGGATTTGAGTGGATTGATTTGTCATTGGTCATTCGTTATTCGTTATTCGTTATTTGTCTTATGTCATTCGTTATTTGTCTTATGTCATTCGTCTTATGTTGATTGTTCATGGTTCATTGTTGATTGCAAATCTTCTCCCCCATCTCCCCCAGCTCCCCCAGCTCCCCCATCTCCCCCATCTCCCCCAGCTCCCCCAGCTCCCCCAGCTTCCCCAGCTCCCCCAGCTCCCCCAGCTCCCCCAGCTCCCTCTGCTCCCTCTGCTCCCTCTGCTCCCTCTGCTCCCTCTTCTACCCTCCATTCTGTTGGGATTTCCAAAGAGCGATCGCGGCTTGGGCTTGTTGGTAAAGTGCCCGTTCTGGGGGAATCTGGGCGGCGGTGGCGATCGCGGCGTCAAATCGTCCTTGGGCGGCTAGGGCGGCGGCGGCTTCGAGGATGGGACGATCTTGGGCGGTTTGGATTTGGGCAACCCATTGGGCGATCGCGCTTTGAGCTTCAGCATACAGCATTCGACCGGGACGAATCTGATTGGCGGTGGAAATGGCGGCGATTAAATCTCGGCGTTGGGCGAAGGCGCGGGCTAAGTCGAGGATGGGTTGATCCTCTAGGGTTTCGATTTGGCGATTCCATTGGGCGATCGCGCTTTGGGCTTCGGGGCGTAAAGGTTGACCTGGCTCAATTTTACGGGCTTGGGTGACGGCGGCGTTTAATTGATCAATGGTGCCACCTGTGGCAAGCTGTTGGGCGGTTCTGAGGGTATTGCGATCGTCGATATGTTGAATCTGTTTGCGCCACTGGGCAATGTGTGTCTGTGCTTCGATACGCTGGGGGCGATCAGGTGTGATCAGCGCAGCTTGTTCAATCGCCATCTGTAGCAGGGGGCGTTGCTCAAAGCTGGCAGTTATTTTGGCAAGGCGTAACTGGAGGCGATCTTGGAGTTGAGCCTCCCACTGAATCGCTTGGGCGGCGGCTGACGTTTGCACCGGACTTTTGTCATCCAGTTGGCGAACAGCGGTTAAGGCGTCAATGAAGGCGAGGATAGTGTTTTGTTGCACCAGTTTTCCGGCCTGCCCTAAACGTAACCAATCTTGAGCCTCTTGATACAGGGAGGTATTAATCGGAATCCCTTGAGCAACCTCAATCACCCCCTGATACTCTTGATTTTGGAAGCGAGTGGCAGCAATTTGGAGTAATGTGCGACTCCAATTCGACAGATCACTCTGGGCTTGGGCTTTAATATAGCTATTAGGATCGACCTTGGCTGCTAACGCGATCGCTTGTTCGATCTTTGGCAGTTGATTCGATTTGGCTAAATCCCGCGCCTCTTGCAGTTGTGTCCACGCCTGTTTTTCTGCCGCCAACTGTTGGGTCAGGGTATCATAGCGGGATACACTCCAGTATTGGTCATTCAGGCGTGACAGTTGGCTGATTAGTTTAGCCGCCTGCTGCCAGTTTTGTACTTTCAGGGCATCTTGAACCTGACTGACAATTGCCTGAGCCTGGATTCGTTCCTGTTTCCAGGTGGCGATTTGGACTTGAGCTTCAGGATACAGGGGACTACTTACAGGGATTTGCATCGCCATTTTCAGGGCATCGGTATAGTTTCCCTGATTCAGGGTTTCCCGGGCAAATTGCAGTACCATTTGAGACCATTCCCGCAGCAGTTGCTGTGCCTGGGGATACAGGGAATGGTTGGGCGACCAATATTGCACGATCGCGATCGCCTCTAGAAGTTGCTCAAATTCTCCGGATTGGGCAGCCAGTTGAGCGCAGTATAATCGTTCGCTATCCGGGGATAAAGGAGAAATGCGTTGGCAATTTGCCGGAGGTGGCAGTTTGGTGAGTAATAATGTACCACCAATGACCATACTGCCGACAACGGACACGATCATCAACCACAGCAATGACCACCGCAAAAACACACCTTGGCGGCGTTTGTAGGCTGGGTTTGAGCGCCTGTCTCTGACAACTTTAGCGTTTAAGTGTTCCGTTTCTGCTAAACTCGATGCCTTAGAGCCTCTTGCCAGTCGGATGACTAACTTATGTCCCCGAGGTTGGCGAGTAGGCAGGGAAGTATGGAGATGAAATCGGGGCAAGTCTCGTTTGGACACAGATAGAAAACAACTGATAATTCATTGTTCACCGTTTATTGTCCATCATTGTATTCCCAATCAACCGTAAAATTGGGTGATTCGCAATCCGTTCAATAGAGTCCACAATAAGATGAGGAATCGTTTTGGAGTAGTTAGGGTGGCATGAGGCTGAGCATTCGCCATTGGCTAGCAGAACGCCACATTGAACTTGCCCAACTGGGACAGGATAACGCCCAGTTGGCGGGCATTGCGTTTCGCATTGCCCAAGACATGGAGGTTAAGAGTCTGAATCCCTTTGCGATTAGTGTCTTGACCGAAGTGTTGGAGTTACCATTAACCGTCGCTTGGCAAGTCGCGCCGATTTTGTCTCAGTTAACGGTGGGGTTGCTGCGGATTTTGAGTCGCAAGAAGCCCTTACGCCGGAGTGAAGGCACCTGGCTGAGTTTTCAGGTGGCGTATCTGAACGCATTACAAGGAATTTTAGAGCAAGAAGCTCAACTGCGAAGACCCTGGGTGAACCGCGCCCAAGTCCCGGCGTCACCGAATATTGATGAACCTCTGGTTGATCCCCAATTAATTGCTCTGCTGAAAACCCTGCGCCCCGGACGTCTCAGTGATTCCCAAGCCGAACAAGCCCTATCATCTGTGGCAAATTCCTTTCTGGTGCAGCAGATGAATAATTTAGCGATCGCCTGGTTTGTGGCGAATGGGGCAGAGGAAACCGAAGCGAAGTTATTAACCCAACGGTTGAGTAATGGACTCGCGGGTCATTTACTCAAGGTGATTGCCGAAAATGCGCTACCCTTGGCGCAACTGCAAAAGTTTGTCCGGTTAGGTCATTTAAGTAACACCCTCAACACCCCTCCAGAAGAGGATGAGGAGGAAGAGTTTTCCACGCCCCAATTGACCCTGGATTTAGATCGAGAATATTATCGGGCGGAACTTTCCCGGTCCTTAAGCGAACCCTTATTTGCTGAACCCTTTTCCCTCAAGGAAATCTACGTGTCCCTGAACGGCAGACGCCTCCCTACCACCCTGGGACAAGAAAACCGGGAACGACGTCGCAAAAAAGATCTTGACCCTGCCTATCTCGCTGCTGCTTCCTCGCCACCAACGGATTTAATGGCATGGGTGATGTCTCAACTGAATGATAAAAACAGTATTGCGGTGATTGAAGCCGATGGTGGCTGTGGTAAGACCAGTTTCTGTCAAATGTTAGCTGCACGGGTAGCGCAAGAGCTTTATCCCCAGTGGATGCCTGTGATTATTCGCCTGCGGGATGTTACGTTAGGTCAAACCTTGGAGCAAACCTTGGAGACAGCCTTCCCGGTGGGACGGTTCACAGATACAGACGGGTGGTTCTCTCGCAGTTCCCCCCCTTGTTTGCTGATTTTAGATGGCTTGAATGAATTGCCCCGTTCTCCCCAGACGGAGCGTCACTTGTGGACATTTATGGATCAGGTGATGCGATTCCATACTCAGAAGAGCGGATCAAATTCGCCTCGCCACAAGATTATCCTTACCAGTCGCCCGGTGACCTTGGATGGCGTGTTGGCGCGTAGGTATCGCCATAGTAGTCTACCGCCGCTGCAAAGCCGACTCCAGCGCATCGCCATTGAACCGATGGCGAAGGAGGAATTCCGCAAGTGGTTTCTCCAGTGGGCAAAACTGCAATCTAAATCAATTGCCCAGTCGTACTTTAACTTCTTAAAACATGGTGGCGTATTTCAGCCGCAATCTCCGAATCCTGATTTAGTGGCGCTGCTGACTCGTCCCCTGATGCTGTATTTGGTGGGAATTTTACATCGAGATGCCTTAATTGACGATCGCATCTTTAAAATGAGTCCGGCTGAGGTTAAGTTTGAAATCTATGACCGGATATGTCGCTGGTTGCTGGGGGAAGCGACGAGTGGGAGTGGACCGCCCTTGGAGTTAATTCGCGAAGGCTTTTCCCATGCAGGGCGTTCCCTAGAAGCGATCGCCAATCTCTTGGAAGGACGTTCCCCGCAACAGTTACGCCGTCAAATGCAGGGGACAGCCCTGACGATTTTGCAGACGGGTCAGAATCAAGTGACACAAACGGTAATCCAGAATCGGTTCCAGAATCAAGAAACGACGCCTGAGTCTTTTAACCAACCCCTACCCACGTTCTTTTTCCGCACCCAGCCCAGAGACAAAGCCGGAGACTGGGTGAAGTCCTTACCGCGCCAATCATTTTCGTCCCAGAAAGCGGCATCAGCCCCCCTCTCCATTGAGTTTTCTCACCCTAGTTTAGGCGACTATTTAGCTGCCGAAGAAATTGCCCTGCAACTGAAGGCATTAACGCAAAAGCTGCCGAACCAGTACGGGGAAGTCGCCTTTGGGATTGACTCCTCTTCCCATGTGGCTGAACATCTTTATCAGTTGTTGGGGTATGGTTTGTTGTCTCCTCAAATTGAGGAATTGGTGATTGAGAGACTACGACGAGAGCAACAGCGCAATGCGGACGCCTTTTCCTTCCCGGTATTATTTCAACGACTCTATCGCTTTTATCGCGCCTACTGTCGCGGACGATGGTTTGATGAAGGGGTGGCTCATCGGGTTCACGAACAGTTGCGGGATTTGAACAATCCCTTGAATACGTTACAAATTGATGCCACCGTGGGATTAAATGTCTTTTTAGTCCTCTGTTCAGCCACCAGAGAAGCCAATCTCCCCTTCTGGCCCTGTGGCAATCCAGAGATTCCCCAGGACTTTGATGCTGATCAATTGTTAAGTTTTATGGGTCGTACCGTTGCCCTATCTCCTACCACATTTTGGCAACGGGCGAGACGCAGTTTGGCTCAGATTCATTTACCCCAAGCTTGTTTAAATCGGGTAATGCTGGCAGAGGCGAATCTTGTCCATGCCGATTTATCGACGGCTGAGTTAAGTGGGATTAATTTAGCAGCAGCTAATTTACAACAGGCAAATTTAGCCTGGGCAAGTTTAGTCGGGGCAAATTTAGCGGATGCGGATCTCAAAGGGGCGCAATTAGAAGGGGCGAATTTATTGGGGGCAGATCTGCGGGGTGCTAATTTAACGTCAGCGAATTTAACCAATGCTTGTTTAGTCGATGCCCAGTTAGATGAACCGAATAAACAGTTTGCGGTTAAAAGTGGAGCGTTCTTTTCCTGGGACGAGTTTCAATCCTATTACCAATCTTTGGTTGTCTCTCCCTTCGTCAAAACCATCGAAGAGGAGCATTTGTTTGAAGATGATCCGATGATTTTCATTGAGAGTGCCGAAGGGGAACTCATGTTACCAACAATTTACTCGCAAGGGAGCGATCGCTATGATGGGGAAACTGAACAGTTTGACCGTGAGCGGTTAAATGACCAAGCTACAGTGTCGGAAACGGATCAGTATGCTGGGGAGACAGCCCAAGTGGATGAGTGGGTAACTGAAGCCCCGGTGTCGGATACAGAGCAGTATAGTGGCGATACGCAGCAATTGGACGAAATGGGACACCACCCGTCTGATACAGAGCAGTATAGTGGCGATACACAGCAATTAGACGAAATGGGACAACGCTCCTCTGTGTCGAATACAGAGCAGTATGCTGGGGAGACAGAACAGATCGACGATTGGCAATTCTCCGAGTCGGAAACTGAAGAGGAACAGTTAGAAGCGGGTGCGGAACAAGAGACTGGCGTGTTTCATGAAGATACGATTATGTTGGATGAGGAGGATGATTATTAGTCATTTGTCTTATGTCATTTGTCTTATGTCAAGGTTTGAGGAACATTTACAGAACCTAACATCGTTTTGTTTATTTTCACCAACCTACTTAGGGCTTGCTGCACAACCTAGAAACCCTTATCCATCAATACTTTGAGGCTTATGGGCAGTGGATAAAGTGCAAGGAAATGGGGTAGCATCCTTCATAAGTATGGCATCACCTTACTCAGGGAAAATGTACCCTTGCTCCC